>NZ_JBFBIL010000033.1:0-88930 GCF_040685575.1 Kitasatospora sp. NPDC088351
TCCAGGTGAAGCTGGTGGAGCCGGTCTTGTTGGCGGCGTCCTTGGCGGTGACGGTCACGTTGTAGGTGCCGGCGGCGGTGGCGGTGCCGGTGATCTTGCCGGTCGAGGCGTTGATCGACAGGCCGGTCGGCAGCCCGGTGGCCGAGTAGCCGAGCGGCGCGGTGCCACCGGTGGCCGTGATCTGCAGGTTGGCCGAGCCGTTCAGCGCGGTGGACTGGTTGCCCGGGTTGGTGACGGTGACGCCGCCGCTGGGCACGGAGCCGACGTTGACGCCCGCCCAGGCGGTGGCGACCGCGTTGTACTCGGCGCTGCTCGCGCCGTACAGGTCGGTGGCCGCGCTGAGCGTCGCGGTGCGCGCCGCAGCGTAGTTGGTGGTGGAGGTCATGTAGACGGTGAGCGCGCGGTACCAGACCGCCGCCGCCTTGTCCCGGCCGATGCCGGTGACGGTGATGTTCCCCTGGGTCGGCGAGTTGTAGCTGACGCCGTTGATGACCTTGGCGCCGCTGCCCTCGGAGAGCAGGTAGAAGAAGTGGTTGGCGACGCCCGAGGAGTAGTGGACGTCCTTGTTGCCGACTGTGGAGGACCAGTAGTCGGCCGAGGCGCCGTCCTTGGAGGGCTTGTCCATGTAACGGAGCGGCGTGCCGTCCCCGTTGATGTCGATCAGCTCGCCGATCAGGTAGTCGGGGTTGTCGGTGGGGATGTTGGCGGAGAACTCCACCATCGTGCCCATGATGTCCGAGGTGGCCTCGTTGAGGCCGCCGGACTCGCCCGAGTAGTTGAGGTTGGCGGTGGCCGCGGTGACGCCGTGGCTCATCTCGTGGCCCGCGACGTCGAGTTCGGTCAGCGGGTGGGTGTTCCCGGAGCCGTCGCCGTAGGTCATGCAGAAGCAGGAGTCGTCCCAGAAGGCGTTCACGTAGTTGTTGCCGTAGTGGACGCGGCTGTAGGCGCCGACCCCGTCGTTGCGGATGCCGTTGCGGCCGAAGGTGTTCTTGTAGTAGTCCCAGGTGGCCGCGACACCGTAGTGGGCGTCGACCGCGGCCGACTCGCCGTTGGCGGCGGTGCCGTCGCCCCAGCTGTCGGTGGACTTGCTGTAGAGGGTTCCGGTGCCGGACGTCCCGTGGTTCAGGTTGGTGGTGTACATCCCACCGCGGGTGGCGTCCTTCAGCTGGTAGGTCGAACCCGACTGTGTGGTACCGATGTTGACGTTGCCGACGAAGACGCCCTTGCCGGTGCCGGTCTGGATGCCCTCGAACTTCTGGATGACCTGGCCGGTGGTGGCGTCGGTGACCACGTGCAGCTTGCTCGGGGTACCGTCGGACCCGATGGAGGAGACCACGGTCTCCCAGGCCAGTCGCGGGCTTTCACCGGCGGCCCACACGACCAGACGGGGCGCGGTGTCCAGTGCGGAGCCCGACTCGGCGGCCAGCGCGGCGGACTGCGCCGTGGGCGCGGCCAGCTTCGGCGAGGTGCTCACGCCGGTCAGCGCGGCGGTGCTCGCCCGGTCCACGCCCTTGGTCGCGCCGCTCGCGCTCTGGTGCACCACCAGATCGCCGCCGAGTACCGGAAGGCCGTTCAGGGTGCGCTCGTAGCGCAGGTGACGGGTGCCGTCCGCGTCCTGGACGACGTCCTTGGTGACCAGCTTCTCCTCGCTGCCCAGGCCCAGGGTCTGGGCGAGGGTGGCGGACTGCTGGGTCGCGGTGGCGATCAGCTGCGCCCGGTTCGCCACCGACTGCGGGCCGGCGGCCGGCACGTCGGGGGTGGCCGCCTGCGCGATGACCGGGATGCCGGTCACCAGCAGCGCGGTGGTTGCGGCCATGACAACCGCTGCCTTCCGGGCCTGGGTGTAGCGGGACATGCGGACTCCTTTTCCGACCGGCGCGGGGTGCGCGCCCGGTGGAGAGAACCTGGCCGCAGGGTTGCGGCACAGTGGGGGCCCCCGCCGCCGGTGTGCGGCGCGGGTGCGGTGACGGAGCGAAGGTGAGTTACAGGGGGGGATGCGCTGTACCTGACCTGGGACAGCTGCACCGGGGGTGGGGCCCCCACGTCTGCAGCCGGAGGAATCGTGGCAGCAAACGAGCCGTTAATGACAGATGCATGCCAGGGATTGGCCGATTAGCAACTCCGCCCGTTCATCCACCGAACCGCCAACTGTGTTACGGGTACGGGAACTTACGACCATGGGTTTCATTACCACCGAAAGAGTTCGATCACTTCCGGCGGGCACTGACCAGCACTCCGGGCCCGATCCGGGTCCGGATACTGGACAGCGGTGCCCGGGTCGCGCGGCACCTCGCCTTTCCGGCCGTGCCAGCGGCCGCTTTCGGCCACCGGCCGTCCGGAAACGCACCGGGCCCCGCACCGCCGAGGTGGCGGCGCGGGGCCCGGTGCCGGCCGTCCGTCAGCTCTGGACGAACACCGCCACGGTGCGGCCCGGCACGGTGAAGGTGCCGGTCGCCGGGTCGAAGCCGGACCGGCCGACCACCTGGTCACCGCCGCCCGCCTGAACCGGGTGCAGGGCCTGGGCCGTCCCCTTCAGGGCGGCCACCGTCTGGCCCTGCGCGGTGGGCGTGGCGTTGAACACCACGGTGACACCCTTCTCCGCGCCCTTCAGCCCGGTGCCGTCCAGGTGCAGGGTGATCACCCCGGGGGTCTCGCCGGGCGTGCCGGAGAGCGGGTAGGAGAGCCGCCGCTGGACCTCGGCGAGGGTGGGCAGCGAGAACAGCGGCGAGGACTGCTTGATCCGCAGGAACTGCTGGTACTGCGCGGTGGCCGCCCGGATGTCGGCGGCCCCCACCGTCAGCCTCGGGTCGGCCAGCAGGGACTTGGCGGTCGGCCACATCTCCTGGTTGTCGGCCGCCATCGGCACGCCCCGGCCCCAGCCGTTGCCCTGGGCCGGGTCCCAGTGGATGGCGTTGAACCAGTCCCCCGAGTCGTAGGAGTTGGCGTCCAGCGACTTGGAGCGCAGCAGGTCGCTGCCGGCTTGGGCGAAGCCCAGGCCCTGGGTCAGGGCGGTCAGCGACAGCGCGAGCGCCTGCATCCGGGCCCGGTCGGCGGGCGCGGTGCCCACCGGGAGCTTGTACGCCAGCGCGTCGAACAGGTCGGCGTTGTCGTGCGCGTCCACGTACTCCACCGACTCGCCGGGCCTGGCCGCGTAGCCGGTCGGGGCGCCGTTGTAATCGACGCCCGCGCCGGTGACGGCCCGTCCGGAGCTGTCGGTGAAGGAGTAGCCGGCCAGGTTGCCGGTGAGCGCCACCTTCAGCTGGTCCATCTGGTGCAGCAGCCGGGCCTTCTGCTGCTCCGCGGTCCCGTTGTCGGGCGAGCCGTTCGGGTCGGTGTACAGGCCCGAGGCGAAGCCCTGCTGCGGGGCGGAGGAGAGCTGGAAGTTGCCGCCGCGCGCCGCGTCCCGGATCCGGTCGTCGAAGGTGGCGATGCCGGTGCCGGCCATGTTCAGCTGGGTGGCCTGCTCGAAGCGGGCGTTGTTCGCGACCGCGCCGAAGTTCCAGCCCTCGCCGTAGAGGAAGACGTTCTTCCCGTCGACGCCGTCCGAGTCCGGCGTCATCCCGCGCAGCGCGGCCTGCACGTCCAGCATGGTGGACTTCGGGTCCAGGCCCATCAGGTCGAAGCGGAAGCCGTCCACCTTGTACTCGCGGGCCCAGGTGGTGACGGAGTCCACCACCAGCCGGTTCATCATGGCGTGCTCGGGCGCGGTGTCGGCGCAGCAACTGTCCGTGGTGACCTTGCCGTTGGCGTCGAGCCGCTGGTAGTAGCCGGGGACCACCCGGTCCAGCACCGAGTGCTCGGCCTGCCCGCTCGCGGCGGTGTGGTTGTAGACCACGTCCAGCACCACGCGCAGTCCGGCCGCGTGGATCGCCTGCACCATCTGCCGGAACTGCACGGTCCGGGCGGTGCCCCCGGGGTCGGTCGCGTACGAGCCCTCCGGCACGTTGTAGTGCAGCGGGTCGTAGCCCCAGTTGTAGGCGTCGTCGGCGGCGACGGCCGCCACGCACTCCTGCTGCTTCTCGCTGTCCGCCGCGAGGGACGCGAGGTCGCAGGCCGGCAGCTTCTGCTCGGCCCGGTTCTCCCGGATGGTGGCGATGTCGAAGGTCGGCAGCAGGTGGACGGTGGTCACCCCGGCCTTGGCGAGCTCGCGCAGGTGCCGCATGCCCGCCGACTCGGACTCGGTGAAGGCCAGGTAGGTGCCGCGCTCGCCGGCCGGCACGGTGGTGTCCTCCACCGAGAAGTCCCGGACGTGCAGTTCCTGGATCTGCTGCCGCGCGGGCGGGACGGCCTTCGGGACGGCGTGGTTCTCCCAGCCCTGCGGCTTGAGCTCCCTGGCGGCGAGGTCGGCGACCAGACTCCGCTTCGAGTCGGCGGCGAGCGCCACCGAGTACGGGTCGGTGACGGTGTTGGTCACCAGCCGCTGGACGGACGGCGCCCAGACCTTCACCTGGTACAGGTAGTACTTGCCGTCCAGTTCGGCCTTGTCGCGGACGAGTTCCCAGACCCCGGTCTCCTCGTCGAGCTTCAGCGGCACCGTCTTCGGGGTACCGCCGGCCGCGCTGTCGAAGAGCTGGACGGAGACCTCCTGCGCGGTCGGCGCCCAGACCGAGAGCGCCACCTTGCCGTGGTAGTACGCCGGGCCGAAGTCGACCCGGCCGGTGCGGCGGGCGTACAGGTCGTCCAGGACGCCGGGGATCTGCACCCCGGTGGCCGCCAGGACCGCGCCGCTGGGCAGGTGCTCGGTGAAGAGCAGCTGGCCACGGAGCGCGACAGGGACCCGGGCGGCGTCGCGGGCGTCCACGGTGAAGGCCCGGTAGCCCGCCAGATGCGGGTACTTGGCCTTCTGCGCGTCGGTGAGACCGCCCGCGGCGGGCTCCAGCCGGATCCACCGGCCGGGCCTGGTCAGCGCGCCCCGCTCCGCGCGGATGCCGCCCTCGGGGTCGTACACCAGCTGGGCGCTGGTGCCGCCGGCCAGCGCGGCGTCGTTGGCGCCGTAGCCGGCGGGCACCACCACCGTCCTGGCGTCGATCCACTGGGCCCTGGCGGAGCCGAGGTCCAGTTGCGCGGAGGCGGCGGCGTTCTGCGGCAGCAGGTAGCCCTCCCGGCCGCCGAGGATCCAGACCTCGCGGCCGTTGACGGCGAGGTCCAGCGACTGGTCGTTCGGCAGGTCCTTGTCGTTGCCCCGGTGCAGGATGTAGCTGAGGCTGGTAGCGCCGGGGGCGAGCGGCACCTCGAAGACGGCGCCGAAGGCGTCGCGGCGCACCGGCAGCAGCGGGTTGCCCCAGTCGGTGGGCTTGGCGGCGCCGGTCCAGTCGTGCAGGCCCCAGCCGTCGTAGTCGCCGTCGGCCCGGTTGTAGTGGATGACGGCGGTGTCGGCGGGCTGGGTGTCGACCGGGCCGGGGTTGGCGGTGCGGACGGTCGGGTCGCCCTCCTTGAGCCAGATCTCGCCGGTGGCGCCGACATCGAGGTGGCGGTCGGCGTCCACGTCCTTGACGCCGTCCTTCTCGACGACGAAGCCGACGTCCGAGGCACCGCTGCGCAGCTTCACGTACGCGAAGGCGCCGTACGCGTCACGGCCGGTGAACCCGTGCCCGGCGGGCCACTGGGTGGCCTCGCCCTCGGCGAGGTCGCCCCAGGCGTAGAGGTTCCAGCCGTCGTAGTCGCCGTTCTTGCGCTGGTAGTGCACGACGGCGTACGGGCGGGCGGTGGCGCTGGGCACCGGCGTGGGCGCGGGGGCGCCGGTGGTGAAGGCGCCGGTGGCGGAGCGCAGATGGCCGCTGGAGTCCTGCACGACGGCCTTGTAGCGGACGACGGTGCCGGGCGGCACGGCGCCCAGGTCCTGGGTGACCCGGAAGAGTCCGCCGCCGGCGGAGCCGGACGAACCGCTGTCGGCGGTGCCGAGCACCTGCCAGGGCGCGGTGCCGACCTGCGCGGCGAAGGTGACCCGGTCGAAGCCGCCGCCGTCGGCCGCCGCCCCGATGGTGACGGTGCCGCTGGAACCGTCGGCCGGAGGTGCCAGGGTGAGCCGCGGGGCCGCCGCGACCGGGGCGATCCTCCCGGCCGCCTTGAGGACGACCGAGGAGAGCGCCGGGACGGTGACGGTGACCTTGCGGTCCGCGCCGCTGGTCAGCCGCTCCCCCGCCGCCGGGTAGATCCGGTCGAAGCCCTGGCCGGCCGAGAAGGTGTCCAGGGTGACGGTCTTCGCCTCGGTGGCGTTGTTGACCGCGACCAGGTACTCGACCTGCTGCCCCGCGTCGATCCGGGAGAAGGCGTACACGCCCGCGCCGTCGGCGGCGTACCGCTCGATCTGGGCGCCGTCGGCGAGCGCCGGGTGGTCGCGGCGCAGCTTGGCCAGGCCGGCGATGCCCTGGTACAGCTCGCCGCCCCGGCCGTAGCGGTCGGCGGAGCCCGCGGTGCCGCCGAGCACCCGGTCGCTGTTGTAGGAGGGGGTTCTGGAGGCGAACAGGTCCTGCCGGGCGTCCTTGTCGCCGCCCGCGCCGGTGAAGCCCTGTTCGTCGCCGTAGTAGACGACGGGCTGGCCGCGGGTGAGGAACATCAGCTCGTTGGCGAGCCGGTCCTTCTTCAGCAGGGCCGCCTCGCCGGCGCCCGGGTTGTCGCTCTGCAGGAAGGAGCCGAAGCGGCCCATGTCGTGGTTGCCGAGGAAGGTCGGCAGCTCGTAGGCGTCGGTGTCGGCGGTGGTGTAGCGGTAGTCCTGGCCGTAGACGTCGGCGAGGTTCTTCGCCGAGCCGCCCTGGGAGACGTAGGAGCGGGCGGCGTTCTGGAACGGGAAGTCCAGCGTGGCCTGGAGCTTCCCCTTGGTGACGTACGGCGAGGTGACCGCCGGGTCGCCGGAGTAGACCTCGCCGAACATGAAGAACTTCTTGTTGCCCTGCTTGGCGGCGAAGTCCTTGAGCGCGGGCGCCCACTGCTGCCAGAAGGCCATGTTGACGTGCTTGACGGTGTCGATCCGGAAGCCGTCCACGCCGGCGTCCTCGACCCACTGCTGGTAGACCTTCTCGAAACCCTTGACCACCTTGGGGTTCTGGGTGTCGAGGTCGTCCAGGCCGGAGAAGTCGCCCTCGGTGGCGGACTCGCCGACGAAGGTGGAGTCGCCCCGGTTGTGGTAGAGCGAGGGGTCGTTGAGCCAGGACGGGGTCTTGGCGGTGGCGTCGGCCGGGTTGCGGAAGACCGGGGAGTAGGGGAAGGAGTCCTTGGTCAGCTTCGGCCAGGGGGCGCCCCGGTCCGCGACGGAGGTCTCGTCGACCGGGTTGCCCTCGGTGTCCAGCACCGGGTAGGCGCCGGTGGAGCGGTAGCCGTACTGCTTCTGCTGGTAGTCGACGACGTCGGCGGTGTGGTTGGTGATGACGTCGAAGAAGACCTTGATGCCCCGCGCGTGCGCCTTGGCTATCAGCTCCTTGAGCTGGTCGTTGGTGCCGAAGTGCGGGTCGACCTGGGTGAAGTCGGTGATCCAGTAACCGTGGTAGCCGGCCGACGCTCCCCCGGGGTCGCCGGCGCCCTGGACCGGCTTGTTCTTGAAGATCGGGGCCATCCAGATCGCGGTGGTCCCGAGGTCCTGGATGTAGTCGAGCCGCTGGATCAGGCCGGCCAGGTCGCCGCCGTGGTAGAAGCCCTTGTCGGCGGGGTCGAAGCCGTTCTCCAGCCGGCCGCCGACGATGCCTCCGGTGTCGTTGCCCTGGTCCCCGTTGGCGAAGCGGTCCGGCAGGACGAAGTAGAACTGCTCCCGGGTGAGGTCGTGCCGCCCGGCGGTGGCGGCGAGCGCGGCGTCCGAGGGCGGACCGGGCGGGGCCGCGGCGAGGGCCGCGGGGGTGCCGCCGAGGGTGGCGGCGGTCAGCGAGGCGGCGAGCAGCGCGGCCGTCCGGCCGGGTCTGCGGTGCGGGGTGGTGCTCCGCCGGCGGCGGGGCGGGACATCGGCCACTGAGGGCTCCCTTGCGAGGGAAAGGGGTGATCGAGTTTCCAGGACGCTAGCGGCCTGCAATATGTTTCAGCAAGATGCTGAAACCGTTTCGTGCTGGGAAACCTGGCCTTTCGCGCCGTGTCCGGACCCCCGACTGCCCGGTCCGATCCGGTCGGCGTGACAATGGGACGCATGCCCGTCCCACCGGTTCGCACCAGACCCGATCGCACCCCCCGCCCCGGTGGGATCCGCCCCCTAGCCCTCAAGGGGGACAGCTGGTGAAGAATCCACTTCCGGAGGATGAGCAGACGGCTACGGGACGTCTGGCAGACTTCTCGTCCATGGGGGAACCGACCGAGATCCAGCAGAGCGGCGCCGAGCGCGCCGGTGCGGCGCGCGGTGGCGGTTCCGAAGCGGGCCAGGCCTCATCCGGCCGGACTCCCGACGGAGCCACCCGACCGCCCCAGTCCCGTACGGCCGCGCTGCGCGGCCGCATCCGCGAGCAGCGCCGGTCGCCGGCCCGCCCGCGGATCTGGTTCGAGCTGGCACTGATCGGGATCAGCTACTGGATCTACTCCCTGGTCCGCAACGCCGTCCCCGAGCAGGCCACGGTCGCCCAGAAGCACGCCGGCTGGATCTGGGAGTTCGAGCAGAACCTCGGCATCGCCGTGGAGCGCTCGGTCAACCACGCGGTGGACAGCGTCGGGTGGCTGATCGTGGGGATGAACTACTACTACGCGACGCTGCACTTCGTCGTGACGATCGGCGTCCTGGTCTGGCTCTACCGCTGGCACCCCGGCCGCTACGTCGCGGCCCGCACGGTGCTGTTCGTCACCACCGGCATCGCCCTGGTCGGCTTCTTCTTCTTCCCGCTGGCGCCGCCCCGGCTGATGACCGACGGCGGTTTCATCGACACCGTCGCCGTCCACCACACCTGGGGCTCGATGGCCTCCGGACCGGCCAAGCACGTCTCCAACCAGTTCGCGGCGATGCCCTCGATGCATATCGGGTGGTCGATGTGGTGCGGTCTGACGATCTTCTTCCTGGCCCGGGCGTCCTGGGCCAGGGCCCTCGGCCTGCTCTACCCGATCGCCACCCTGGTGGTGATCGTCTCGACCGCCAACCACTTCTGGATGGACGCCGTCGGCGGTGAGATCTGCCTCATGATCGGCTTCGTCGCGGCCCGGCTGATCTACCACGTCTGGCCCTACCGGCTGCCCAGGGCACCGGCCCGGGAGACGGTGGAGGCACCGGTCACCGTCCCGGAGCAGTGGAGCGAGCCCGCCATGAGCGCCCGGCGGTCCTGACCCCGGTCCTGGCCCCGGTACGAAGGGCCCGCGGAGATCCGTCTCCGCGGGCCCTTCGCCGTCCCGGCGGCCTCCTCGCGAGGCCCGTCCCGGCCCGCGCCGCCTCAGCCGTAGAACAGCCGCTCCACCACCGCCCGGGCCCGCCGGGTGGTGCGCCGGTAGTCGTCCACCAGCTCGCCGCTGTGCCCGGCCCCGTACCCGAGGTAGCGGGCCACCCCGGCCAGCTCGCGGGCGTCCCCGGGGAAGCTGTCGCCGGGCCGGCCGCGCACCAGCATCACCGCGCCGCGCACCCGGGAGGCCAGCACCCAGGCGGCGTCCAGCACCGCCGCGTCCTCGGCCCCGACCAGCCCCGCCCCGGCGGCCGCGGCCAGCGCCGCCCTGGTCCGGGTGGTGCGCAGCGCCGGTACCCGGTGCCCGTGCTGGAGCTGGAGCAGCTGGACCGTCCACTCCACGTCCGCCAGACCGCCCCGGCCGATCTTGGTGTGGGTGGTCGGGTCGGCGCCGCGCGGCAGCCGCTCGGTCTCGATCCTCGCCTTGATCCGGCGGATCTCCACCAGGTCCCGCTCGGACACCCCGGTGCCCGGGTAGCGCAGCGGGTCGATCAGCTGCCGGAACCGCTCCCCCAGCGCCTCGTCCCCGGCCGCCGGCTCGGCCCGCAGCAGCGCCTGGCTCTCCCAGGCGTGCGACCAGCGCCGGTAGTACGCCGCGTACGAGGCGAGGGTGCGCACCAGCGGGCCGTTGCGGCCCTCCGGGCGCAGGTCGGCGTCGACCAGCAGCGGCGGCTCGGTGGACGGTGCCCCGAGCAGTGTGCGCAGCTCGTGGCAGATGCTCTGGGCGGCCCGGGCCGCGTCGTGCTCCAGGGAGCCGAGCAGCGGCTCGTGGACGAAGAGCACGTCCGCGTCGGAGCCGTAGCCCATCTCGTGCCCGCCGAACCGGCCCATCGCGATCACCGAGATCCGGGTCGGCAGGGCGCCGTGCTGGGCCTCCCAGCCGGCCACGCAGGCGCGCAGAGCGCCCTGCAGGGTGGCCGCGTTGAGCGCGGTGAGCGCCTCGCCGACGGTGTCCAGGGCCGCGCCGGGGTCGTCGCCGAACCGGCCGAGGACATCGGCGGCGGCGGTGCGGAACAGCTCGCGGCGCCGGACCGAGCGGGCGGCGGCGACCGCCCCGGCGGTGGTGCCGGCCCGGCCGACGGCGGCCAGTATCTCCTGTTCGAGAGCGGGCCTCCCGCGCGGCACCAGGCCCTGCCGGTCGCCGAGCATGGCGACCGCCTCGGGGGCGCGCAGCAGCAGGTCGGGCGCGAGGCGGCCGGCCGAGAGGACCCGGGCCAGCTGCTCGGCGGCGGCGCTCTCGTCCCGCAGCAGCCGCAGGTACCAGGGGGTGCGGCCGAGCGCGTCGGAGACCTGGCGGAAGTTGAGCAGCCCGGCGTCCGGGTCGGCGGAGTCGGCGAACCAGCCGAGCAGGACCGGCAGCAGGGTCCGCTGGATGGCCGCCTTGCGGCTGACGCCGGAGGCGAGCGCGGCGAGGTGGCGCAGCGCGGCGGCCGGGTCGGCGTAGCCGAGCGCCTCCAGCCGGGCGCGGGCCGCGTCCGGGGTGAGGCCGGCGGCGCCGGGCGGGAGCTCGGCGACGGCGTCCAGCAGCGGGCGGTAGAACAGCTTCTCGTGCAGCCGGCGGACCTCGACGGCGTGCCGCTTCCACTCGCGCTGCAGGGCGGCGACCGGGTCGGTCCGGGTGTCGCCGTTGATCAGCGGGGCGAGGGAGCGGGCGAGGCGGCGCAGATCCTCCTCGCCCTTGGGCATCAGATGGGTGCGGCGCAGCCGGTGCAGCTGGATGCGGTGTTCCAGCGAGCGCAGGAAGCGGTAGGCGGCGTCCAGCGAGGCGGCGTCGGCCCGGCCGACGTAGCCGCCCCGGGAGAGCGCGGCCAGCGCCTCCAGGGTGTTGCCGCTGCGCAGCGCCGGGTCGGTGCGGCCGTGGACCAGCTGGAGCAGCTGGACGGAGAACTCGACGTCCCGCAGGCCGCCCGGGCCGAGCTTGAGCTGGCGGTCCAGCTCGGTGGCGGGGATGGAGTCGACCACCCGGCGGCGCATCTGCTGCACGTCGGCCACGAAGTTCTCCCGGGCGGCGGCCTGCCAGACCAGCGGGGCCAGCTCCGTCAGGTAGGCGAGGCCGAGTTCGGCGTCCCCGGCGACCGGGCGCGCCTTGAGCAGGGCCTGGAACTCCCAGGTCTTGGCCCAGCGCTGGTAGTACGCGAGGTGGCTGGCCAGGGTGCGGACCAGCGGGCCGTTGCGGCCCTCGGGGCGCAGGTTGGCGTCCACCGGCCAGATGGTGCCCTCGCCGGTGGTGTCGGCGCAGAGCCGGGTGAGGGCGGCGGCGAGCCGGGTGGCGGCCTTCACCGCCTCCTGCTCGTCGACGCCCTCGCGCGCTTCGGCGACGAAGATGACGTCGACGTCGGAGACGTAGTTGAGCTCCCGGCCGCCGCACTTGCCCATGCCGATGACGGCGAGCCGGCAGGCGCGGGCGGCGTCCGGGTCCTGCTCGGCGGCGATGTCGAGGGCGGTCTGCAGGGTGGCGCCGGCCAGGTCGGCGAGTTCGGCGGCGGTCTGGGTGAGGTCGGTGGTGCCGGTGAGGTCGCGGGCGGCGATGGCCAGCAGGCAGCGGCGGTAGGCGATCCGCAGCGCGTCCGCCGGGCTGCCGCCCTCGTTCTCCCGGACGCCCTGGTGGAGCGCGCGCAGGAAGTCCTCCGGACCGGGGTGCATGTCGCGCAGCTCGAAGGTGACCAGGGCGTGCCAGTCGTGCGGGTGCCGGGCCAGGTGGTCGGCGAGCGCGGTGGACGCGCCGAGCACGCCGAGCAGGCGGTCGCGCAGCGGCTTGGAGGTGGCGAGGGTGTCCCGCAGGGTGTGCCGGTCGGTGGCGTCGGCGGCCTCCAGCAGCCGGGCCAGCCCGAGCAGCGCGAGGTCCGGGTCGGCGGTGGCGCCGAGCGCGTCCAGCAGCAGCGGGTCGTCGGCGAGCTCCTCCAGCCCCGGCCCGGCGAGCAGCCGTACGGCCTGCGCGGGATCGGTGAACCCGCGCCGGACCAGTCTGATCTCCGGCCGGCTGATCCGGCTCCCGGCCCGCTGCTCCTCCACCGTCATCGCCCCTCCGGCTCCCGGCTCCGACCTGCTTCAGCAGGTTACGCGGCCCGGCCCCGCCGTGCCGCCGACGGCACCGGGCCGGGCGGTCCGGGCTCCGGCCGGCCCGGCCCGCCCGTCCCGGGCTCAGAGCACCTGGAGGTTCTTGCGCAGCTCGAACGGGGTGACCTCGGAGCGGTACTCCTCCCACTCCTGGCGCTTGTTGCGGAGGAAGAAGTCGAAGACGTGCTCGCCGAGGGTCTCGGCGACGAGTTCGCTGCGCTGCATCAGGTCGATGGCCTCGCCGAGGTTCTGCGGCATCGGCTGGATGCCCAGGGCGCGGCGCTCGGCGTCGGTGAGCGCCCAGACGTCGTCGTCGGCGCCGGGCGGGAGTTCGAGGCCCTCCTCGATGCCCTTGAGGCCGGCGGCGAGGGTGACGGCGTAGGCCAGGTAGGGGTTGCAGCCGGTGTCCAGCGAGCGGACTTCGATCCGGGTGGAGCCCTGCTTGCCGGGCTTGTACATCGGCACCCGGATCAGGGCCGAGCGGTTGTTGTGGCCCCAGCAGATGTACGACGGGGCCTCGCCGCCGGCGCCGGCGGTGCGCTGCGAGCCGCCCCAGATGCGCTTGTAGGAGTTCACCCACTGGTTGGTGACGGCGGCCGTCTCGGCGGCGTACTTCAGCAGGCCTGCGATGAAGGACCGGCCGACCTTGGAGAGCTGGTACTCGGCGCCGGACTCGTGGAAGGCGTTGCGGTCGCCCTCGAAGAGGGAGAGGTGGGTGTGCATGCCGGAGCCCGGGTGGTCGGAGAACGGCTTCGGCATGAAGCTGGCGTGCACGCCCTGTTCCAGTGCGACCTCCTTCATGACCAGGCGGAAGGTCATGATGTTGTCCGCGGTGGAGAGCGCGTCGGCGTAGCGCAGGTCGATCTCCTGCTGGCCGGGTGCGCCCTCGTGGTGGGAGAACTCCACCGAGATGCCCATCGACTCCAGCATGGTGATCGCCTGGCGGCGGAAGTCGTGGCCCACCCCGCGCGGGGTGTGGTCGAAGTAGCCGGACTGGTCGGCGGGGATCGGCGCGGTGCCGTCGCCGGGCAGGTTCTTCAGCAGGAAGAACTCGATCTCGGGGTGGGTGTAGAAGGTGAACCCGAGGGCGGACGCCTTCTCCAGGGTCCGCTTCAGCACGAACCGGGGGTCGGCGAAGGACGGCGAGCCGTCCGGCATCAGGATGTCGCAGAACATCCGGGCGGTCCCCGGTGTCTCCGAGCGCCACGGCAGGATCTGGAACGTGGTCGGGTCCGGCTTGGCGATCATGTCGGACTCGTAGACCCGGGCGAAGCCCTCGATCGCCGAGCCGTCGAAGCCGATGCCCTCCTCGAAGGCCTGCTCCAGCTCCGCCGGCGCCACCGCGACCGACTTCAGGAACCCCAGTACATCGGTGAACCACAGCCGGACGAACCGGATGTCACGCTCCTCGAGCGTACGAAGCACGAACTCCTGCTGCTTGCCCATGGGGACAGTCTCACCTCTGCTCTTTACGTTCGCGTTACGCCCGGAAGCCACCCGGGAGCGGCTTCCCCCATCATGTCCGATCACCGCGCGGGAGGGCAGTGGTGACCCCCCGGCGGAGACATTGCGTCAGATCGACGATTACACTCGGAGCCATGCCCAATCTCCGTCTCGCCCTGAGCCAGATCGACCCGTGGGTCGGTGACATCGCCCGCAACAGCGATGAGGTGGTGCGCTGGACCAGGCAGGCCGCCGACGCCGGTGCCCAGCTGGTCGCCTTCCCCGAGATGGCCCTGACCGGGTACCCGGTCGAGGACCTCGCCCTGCGCCGTTCGTTCGTCGAGGCGTCCCGCTCGGCGCTGGTCGGGCTGGCCGCGCGGCTGGCCGACGAGGGCCTGGGCGAGGTGCCGGTGGTGGTCGGGTACCTCGGACGCTCCGAGCACGCCTCGCCGCGGTTCGGCCGGCCCGCCGGGTCGCCGCAGAACTGCGCGGCGGTGCTGTACCGGGGCGAGGTGGCCACCCGGTTCGCCAAGCACCACCTGCCCAACTACGGCGTGTTCGACGAGTACCGCTGGTTCGTCCCCGGCGACCAGCTGCCGGTGCTGCGGCTGCACGGGGTGGACGTGGCGCTGGCGATCTGCGAGGACATCTGGCAGGACGGCGGCCGGGTCACCGCCGCCCGCGAGGCCGGGGCCGGCCTGCTGCTGGTGATCAACGGCTCGCCGTACGAGCGGAACAAGGACGACGTCCGGCTGGAGCTGGTCCGGCGCCGGGCCGCCGAGGCGGGCTGCCCGCTGGCGTACGTCAACATGGTCGGCGGCCAGGACGAGCTGGTCTTCGACGGCGACTCGATCGTGGTCGGCGCGGACGGCGAGGTGCTGGCCCGCTCCCCCCAGTTCGAGGAGCACCTGCTGGTCCTCGACCTCGACCTGCCGGCCTCCGGCAGCGACCAGACCGACGGCCTGCTGCTCAGCGACGGGCTGCACCTGGTCCGCACCGAGCTGGCCGGCGAGCCCCGGCCGGCCCCGGCCATCAAGGTCCCCCCGGCCGAAGGGTGGGGGACGCTGACCGCCGAGGTGGCGCCCCGGGTCTCGGACGAGGCGGAGATCTGGGCCGCGCTGGTCGCCGGCACCCGGGCGTACGTCACCAAGAACGGCTTCCGGTCGGTGCTGATCGGCCTCTCCGGCGGCATCGACTCGGCCCTGGTGGCCGCCATCGCGGTGGACGCGATCGGCGCCGGGAACGTGTACTGCGTCTCGATGCCGAGCCGCTACTCCTCGCAGCACTCCAGGGACGACGCCGCCGAGCTGGCCCGCCGGACCGGGCTGCACTTCCGGACCGTGTCGATCGCCCCGATGTTCGACGCCTACCTGGCGGCCACCGAGCTGACCGGGCTGGCCGAGGAGAACCTGCAGTCCCGGCTGCGCGGCACCCTGCTGATGGCGATCTCCAACCAGGAGGGGCACATCGTGCTCGCGCCCGGCAACAAGAGCGAGCTGGCGGTCGGCTACTCCACGCTGTACGGCGACTCGGTGGGCGCGTACGGGCCGATCAAGGACGTCTACAAGTCGCTGATCTTCCGGCTCGCCCGCTGGCGCAACGAGGAGGCCGAGCGGCGCGGCGAGGTGCCGCCGATCCCGGAGAACACCATCAGCAAGCCGCCGTCCGCCGAACTGCGGCCGGACCAGGTGGACAGCGACTCGCTGCCCGACTACGACCTGCTGGACACCGTGCTCGACCTGTACGTCGAGGGCGACCAGGGCCGCGACGCGATCGTGGCGGCCGGCTTCGACCCGGCGGTGGTGGACCGGGTGGTACGGCTGGTCGACACCGCCGAGTACAAGCGCCGGCAGTACCCGCCGGGCCCGAAGATCTCCGTCAAGGGCTTCGGCCGGGACCGCCGGCTGCCGATCACCAACCGCTGGCGGCGCGGCTAGTACCGGTAGGTGGCGGCCACCGCGAGGTGGTCGCTGCCGTCCCGGCCCAGGGTGCGGGAGTCGGTGGGCCGCAGGCCGCCCTTGCTCATGATCTGGTCGATCCTGGCCATCGGGAAGCCGGCCGGCCAGCTGAAGCCGAAGCCGTCCCCGGCGGCGCCCTGGGCCGAGCGCATCTGCGAGGTGACCGGCGCCAGGCTGCGGTCGTTCATGGTGCCGTTGAGGTCGCCGAGCAGCAGCACCTTCTTCAGCGGCTCGGCCTGGATCGCGTCGCCGAGCGCCTGCGCGCTGACGTCCCGCTGGTCGACGGTGAAGCCGCCCTCGGCCTTGAGCCGGACCGACGGCAGGTGCGCGACGTACACCGCGACCGGGCCCTGCGGGGTGGTGACCTGGGCACGGAAGGCCCTGGTCCAGCCCATCCTGATGTCCACCACGGACACGTCGCCGATCGGGTACTTCGACCAGAGGCCGACCGTGCCCTCCACCACGTGGTACGGGTAGGTGTCGGCCAGCCCGCTCTCGTAGGTGCGCAGCGGCTTTCCGGCGAGCTCCTGGAGGGCGACGATCTGGGCGCCCGAGTCGTTGAGCAGCTTCACGGTGCCCTGCGGGTCGGTGTTGGCGGCGGCCACGTTGTGGCTGACCACCGTCCAGTCGCCGGTGCCGCCGCTCCGGTCGCTGAGCAGCCCGCCGAACAGGTTGAACCAGATCAGCGCGGGCAGCAGCAGCGCGAGCAGGGCGGTGGCTGAGCGCCGCAGCAGGGCGGGCACCAGCAGCACCGGGACGGCCAGGCCCAGCCAGGGCAGGAAGGTCTCCAGCAGACTGCCGAGGTTGCCGACGCTGTTGGGCACCTCGGAGTGGAAGGCCAGCAGGGCGGCGGCGAGCCCGGCGAGGAGGGCGATGACCAGGCCGCGCCGCCAGGTGGTGCTCCCCCGGCCGTCCCGGCCCCAGTGCCGGAGCCCGAGGAAGCCGCCGGTGCCGCCACCGGTGCCACCGAACCCGTTGATGCCGACCCCGTTGATGCCAGGGCCCCCGGCGATGGCCGGGCCGCTCCCGCCGTTCTCCGCCACCGGTGCCGTAGGCCGGTCCGCCCTGTCCGCCTGCGCCATTCCGTGGCTCCCGTCGTTCGTGCCGTCTGCCGGTCCGACGCCGGATCCGCGCGAGGTGCGGACGACTGCCGGACTGGTGCCGGTTTGATCGGATTCCCGGCTCAGCCTATGTCGGGACAGACGCGGGGCCCGCCGGACGGGTTCCGGCGCGGTCCGTTTGGTGAGTCATGCCACGCCCGACGGCCGCGGACGAGCCCTAACGGCTCCCGGGCTGCGGGGCGAGCCCGCTGAGCAGGGCGTCGATCATCCGGGCGGCCAGCCCTGGATCGTCCAGGTCGGAGTCGTCCCAGAGCACGCTGCGGGCGAGGATCGGGCCCAGCAGCAGGTCGCCGAGCAGTTCCTCGTCGAGGTCGGAGCGGAGCGCCCCCTCGGCGATGCCGCGCCGGATCACCTTCTGCGCCATCTGCCGGCGCGGCGTGATCACCCGGGCGCGGTAGGCGGCGTGCAGCTCGGGCCAGCTGTGCATCTGGCCGAGGGCAGCCTTGAGCACCCATCGGGAGCGCTTGGCCAGACCGCGGATCCGCATGTACTCGATCATCGCGATCAGGTCGTCCCGGACGGAGTCGCCGGTCGAATCGGGCACCGGGGCCTCCAGCCGGCTGACCATGTCGACCAGCAGGGCCTCCTTGTTGGGCCAGCGCCGGTAGATGGTGGCCTTGCCGACTCCGGCGGCGGTGGCGATGCCCTCGATGGTCAGCTCGGACAGCGTGGTGCCGCCCGCCATCAGCTCCTCGACCGCGGTGAAGATCGCCTGCTCGGCCGCCTCACTGCGCGGGCGGCCCCGGCGCGGGGCGGCACAGGGCGTCTCGGCCGTGGTGTCCGTCTTCATCCCCGCTCTTCTCTCTGCGTGTTCCGGGCGTTCGCGGACGCGCGGAGCCGTTCCGTTTCCGATTGTCGTCCGTGGACGGGGCCCGGCGGTAGCCGCGTGGCACCGACGGTGGCCCTGCCGCCCCAGACGTACCCGGAGTGACAGGGCCCCATTCTCGCCCAGCGACCGCAGGTCAGGCGCCCGCCGCCTCCGTCTCCCGGGCCGGCCCGGAGCCGCCCGCCGTCTGCTCGGCGGCGGCCGGGGCCCCGCCGGGGCCGCCGGTGATCCGGCCAGGGAGCAGGAACCAGGCCAGCAGGGCACCGACGGCGGTGACGCCGGCGGATATTCCGGCCACCACGTGCATGGCGTTGATGAAGGAGTCGTTGGCCGGACCGATCAGCTCGGCGCCCTGCGGCCCGAGCTTCCCGGCGATGGCCCGGGTGGCCTCCAGGGACTCGCCGGCCTTCTCCCGCAGGGCCTCGGTCGGCAGGTGGTCCAGCTTGTCGGCCATGCCGTCGCGGTAGACGGTGGAGAGCACCGCGCCGAGCACGGCGACCCCGAGCGAGCCGCCGACCTGGCGGAAGGTGTTGTTGATCGCCGAGCCGGCGCCGGCCTTCTCGCGCGGCAGCGAGGCCATGATCGCGACGGTGACCGGCGGCATGACGTGCGCCATGCCCGAACCCATCAGCAGGCCGAGCACGATCAGGACCCAGATCGGCGTGGTGACATCCAGCAGCAGGTAGCCGAGGAAGCCGAGGGCGATCAGCACCATGCCGCCGGCGCAGGTGGCGCGGATGCCGATGCGGTCGACCACCAGCCGGGCGCGGGGGGCGAACAGCAGCTGCGCGGCGGCCAGCGGCAGCATCAGCAGACCGGCCTGGAGCGCGCTGTAGCCGCGCACGCTCTGTATGTAGAAGACGCCGAAGAAGGAGACGCCCATCAGCGCGAAGAAGACCACACCGACCACGACCACGGAGGCGCTGAACACCTTGTTGCGGAACCAGGTGACGTCCAGCGCGGGGTGCGCGGTGTGCTTCTCGAACCAGACGAAGGCGGCCAGGGCCACCACGCCGACCAGCATCGGCACCCAGGCGCCGACGGCGGTGAAGTCGGCCAGCTCGCCGCCCTTGATGATGCCGTAGATCAGCGAGACCAGGCCGATGATCGAGAGCAGCACCCCGACCGGGTCGAGTCGGCCCGGCTTCGGGTCCTTGGACTCGGGGACCAGCAGCACCATCGCGACCAGGGCGACGATCACGATCGGGACGTTGATCAGGAAGACCGAGCCCCACCAGAAGTGCTCGATCAGCAGGCCGCCGGTGATCGGGCCGATCGCGATGGCCAGGCCGACCGCGCCGGCCCAGATGCCGATCGCCTTGGGCTGCTCGGAACGGTCGAAGACGTTCATGATGATGGCGAGCGTGGCGGGCATCGCCAGCGCGCCGCCGACGCCCATCAGGGCGCGGTAGCCGATGAGTTCACCCGGCGAGGCGGCCAGCGCGGACAGCAGCGAGGCGACGCCGAAGACCACCATGCCGGCCAGCAGCGCGCGCTTGCGGCCGAAGCGGTCGCCGAGCAGGCCCGAGGTGAACAGCAGCCCGGCGAAGACCAGGGTGTACGAGTTGATCGACCATTCCAGGTCGCTCTGGCTGGCGCCGAGACCGGTGGGCGCCGGGGACGCGATGGTCTTCATCGCGACGTTGAGGATCGAGTTGTCGAGCACGACGACGAGCAGGGCGAGCACCAGGGTGCCCAGGATGGCCCAGCGCCGACGGTGGATTGCTTCCGGCACGCGGGGTGGCGCGGCTGCGGTGGTCATTGGTGTTCCCGTCCGTGGTGGCGTGACACTGGCGGGAATTTCCGAGTCGCATACGTCTCGTAACCCCCGGACCAGAGTAGCGCGACTTTCGATACGAGACGACTCCGTTTCGTAAAGACCGGGCAAAGACCGGTGTGCGGCAGATCGCACCGAACGGCGCGCACGCCTCTTTGCGCCCGCGCCGAGGCGTGCAAGCATGGAGGTGATCCGGGGACGCCGCACGGCGCCACGAGACGACAAACCTTCAGGAGCCCGTTCGATGAACGCTTCTTCGCCTTCGCCTGCCCAGAACCAGGCGTCGACCACCACCCTCTACGGCGGGGTCACCAACCGCCGCGTCACCGTCCGCGATCTCGCCGCGGCCAAGCAGCGCGGCGAGCGGTGGTCGATGCTCACCGCCTACGACGCCCTGACGGCCGGCGTCTTCGACGAGGCCGGGATCCCCGTCCTGCTGGTCGGCGACTCGGCCGGCAACTGCCACCTCGGCTACGAGACCACCGTGCCGGTGACCATGGATCAGATGGTGATGCTCGCCGCCGCCGTCGTCCGCGGCACCAAGCGCGCCATGATCGTCGCCGATCTGCCGTTCGGCTCGTACCAGGAGTCCCCGGCCCAGGCCATGCACAACGCGGCCCGGCTGATGAAGGAGGCCGGGGTCGGCGCCGTCAAGCTGGAGGGCGGCGAGCGCAGCGCCCGCTCGATCGAGCTGCTGGTCGAGGCCGGCATCCCGGTGATGGCGCACATCGGTCTCACCCCGCAGTCCGTGCACGCCTTCGGCGGCTACCCCGTCCAGGGCCGCGGCGACGAGGCGGCCCACCAGCTGCTGCGCGACGCCAAGGCCGTCCAGCAGTCCGGCGCCTTCTCCGTCGTGCTGGAGGCCGTGCCCGCCGAACTGGCCGCCCAGGTCACCGAGCAGCTGGCGATCCCGACCGTCGGGATCGGCGCGGGCGTGGACACCGACGCCCAGGTCCTGGTCTGGACCGACATGGCCGGCATGACGGCGGGCCGGGTGCCCAAGTTCGTCAAGCAGTACGCCAACCTGCGGGCCGTACTCGGCGACGCCGCCCGCGAGTTCGCCGCCGAGGTGACGGCCGGCACCTTCCCGGCGCCGGAGCACACCTTCCACTGACCGGCCGGCGGACGCCGCCGACAGCAGAGCCCCGCTCCCCGTGGAGCGGGGCTCCTGTCGTCTCCCGGCACCCGCCGACGGCGCCGTGACAGCGAGCCGACAGCGAACCGACAGCGGGCCGACCGGTCCGACCGGGCGGCGACAGACCGCTGACAGCGGGACCGGACAGCCTGAAGGCATGACACGCATCGCCACCGCCCCGAACGACCGGGGGCCCGCCGCAGGCAACGCCGTCGAGGTCCACGGCATCGTCAAGCACTACGGCGCCACCAAAGCGCTCGACGGTGTCGACCTCACCGTCCGCGAAGGCACCGTGCTCGGTGTGCTCGGCCCGAACGGGGCCGGCAAGACGACCCTGGTCCGCATCCTGTCGACCCTGATCAAGCCGGACGCCGGCACCGCCGTCGTCGGCGGCTACGACGTGCTGCGCCAGCCGAAGCAGCTGCGCCGCACCATCGGGCTGACCGGCCAGTACGCCTCCGTCGACGAACTGCTCTCCGGCTACGAGAACCTCTACCTGATCGGCCGGCTGCTGGACCTCTCCCGCCGGGACGCCAAGGCCCGCGCCACCGAGCTGCTGGAGCGCTTCTCGCTCACCGACGCCGCCAAGCGCGTCGCCAAGACCTACTCCGGCGGCATGCGCCGCCGCCTCGACCTGGCCGCCAGCATGATCGGCAGCCCCCGGGTGCTCTACCTGGACGAGCCCACCACCGGCCTGGACCCGCGGACCCGCAACGAGGTCTGGGACGAGGTGCAGCGGATGGTCGCCGAGGGCACCACCGTGCTGCTCACCACCCAGTACATGGAGGAGGCCGAGCAGCTCGCCGACGAGCTGACCGTGATCGACAAGGGCCGGGTGATCGCCGCCGGCGGCGTCGCCGAACTCAAGGCCAGGGTCGGCGGCCAGACCCTCCAGGTCCGCCCGGCCCACCCGGCCGAGCTGCCCGAGATGGCCCGCTGCCTGCACGACACCGGGGTCACCGCCACCTTCTCCGCCGACACCGGCCTGCTCTCGGTGCCGATCACCGGGGAGAAGCAGCTCACCGCCGTGGTCGGGGTGCTCGGCACCCGGGGCTTCGCCATCGCCGGCATCGACACCAAGGTGCCCAGCCTCGACGAGGTCTTCCTCACCATCACCGGCAAGCCCGCGGCCGCCGCGGACACCGCCCCCCGCCTCGTCAAGGAGCCCGTCGCATGAGCACCGCCACACTCGCCCCCGCCCGGGCGGAGGACAGCCGGATCGGTCTGGCCGGCACCTTCCGGCACATCGGCGCGCTGACCCGCCGCAACCTGATGCGGATCAAGGCCGACCCGGAGTCGATGTTCGACGCGGTGCTGATGCCGATCATCTTCACCGTGCTGTTCGTCTACGTGTTCGGCGGAGCCGTCTCCGGCAACCAGGACGCCTACAAGCAGTACATGATCCCGGGCCTGCTCGGGCAGACCGGCATCACCCTGGCGATGGCCGTCGGCACCGGGCTGAACAGCGACTTCCAGACCGGGGTGATGGACCGCTTCCGCACCCTGCCGATCGGCCGGGCCTCCGTCCTGCTCTCCAAGATCGCGGCGGAGACCTGCCGGGCCCTGCTCTCCTTCACCATCATGATCGTCTTCTCGCTCTGCATCGGCTTCGAGGTGAAGACCGGCCCGCTGGAGCTGCTGGCCGCGATCGGCCTGTCGCTGCTCTTCGGGATGTCGGTCGTCTGGATCTCGATGCTGCTGGGCATGGCGCTGCGCAGCGCCCAGGCCGTCCAGGGCGTCTCGATGCTGGTCCTGATGCCGATGCAGTTCGGCAGCTCGATCTTCGCCCCGGTCGACACCATGCCGGGCTGGCTGCAGGCCTTCACCCGGTACAACCCGCTCTCCGCGCTCGCCGACGCCTGCCGCGGCCTGCTCAACGGCCAGGGCGCGGTGGCCCATCCGGTGCTGATCGTGCTGGTCTGGTCGGCCGGCATCACCGCGGTCTTCGCACCGCTCGCGGTGGCCCGGTTCCGCAAGCGGACGTGACCGCGGGCCGTCGATCCACCGGTCGGCCGGCTTCGGGGGGGGACGGGCCCCGAGGCCGGCCGGCCGGTCCTTTCCCGGCCCGTTCCCGGGGCGGCCGGGAGCGGACGGCCGGTCAGCCCGTGGGCGGGACGACCAGCCGGTCCAGCAGCTCGGCGGTCTGCACCGGGGTGAGGCCGTGGCCCTCGGCGAGCGCCGCCTCGTAACCCTCGTCCCCGAGCAGGGCGCGCAGCCCTTCCTCGGCGCGCTCCCGCTCCCGGCGGTCCAGGTAGCTGCCCTTCGGACCGTTCAGCCCGGCGTGCGCACCCAGCAGTACCGCGGCCCGACGGGCCGGTTCCGGATCGCCGTCGCGCTCGGCGAAGGCCTGCAGCACGCCGACGGCCGCGGGCGCCACCATGACCGTCATGTGCTCGCCGAAGCCGCTGGCGGTGTGCATCGAGCTCAGCAACGACCGCCCTCGCCGGAGCAGTTCGAGCCCCTGCTCGGGATCGCCGGCCCGGGCCAGGATCCAGCCCCGGGTGGTCGTCAGCAGCCCGCCGACCAGGCCGGGGGCGAACGCGCCGACCCGGCCCTGGTCCAGCAGCTCCAGTTCGGCCAGCGCCTGCTCGTACTCGCCGCGCTGGGCATGGATCCCACAGAGCATCAGACGGCCGAAGAGGAGCGCGCCGTTGGCGGCCTGGTTGGGCCCGGGCCCGTCGATGGAGACGAGGGCCGCCCGGATGACCCGTTCGCCCTCGTCGAGGCTCTCCTCCAGCAGCGCACTGCCCAGATGCACCCGCAGCATCGGCACCTCCTGCGGGGCGCCCAGCTCCTCGGCCAGCTCGATCGCCCGCCGGTACGCGTCGGCGGCCTCCCGCGACCGGCCCTGGTTGGCCATCGACTCGCCCCGGGCCGCGTAGGCCTGGGACATCCCCCAGAGGTCGCTGCTCCGGCGGTACAGCTCCAGCGACTCCTCGCCGTCCCGGACGCTCTGTTCGAGGCCGCCCGGCCAGTCGTTCATCACCTTGGCCCGGACCTGCAGGATGAACGCCAGGTCACCGGGCCCGCCGTGGACCCGGCAGCCCTCCACCGCGTCCTCCAGGAGCTCCTTCATCAGGTCCAGCCGGCCGACCAGGAAGGCCCCGAACACCCGCATCAGCCCGGGGAACCGGTACCCCTGCGGCAGCTCCGGGGTGTACACGTCGATCATGCGCTGCGAGATGGCTATCGCCTCCTGGTCCCCCAGGACCTCCAGGTTCCCCTCGAACAGGCCGACCAGCCGGTACATCGCGACCATCCGGCGGGTCTCCGCCGCGACCCCCTCGGGCATCGGCAGGCCGTACGCCAGCACGTGCCGGTCCAGCGGCACCGGCGGCGGGGCGTCCGGGGCGAACGGGTCCGGGCCGAGCGCCGCCACCGCGTCGTACCAGCCCCGGGCCTCCAGGCTGAAGCCGCGCAGCGACCAGTACCAGCTCATGCCGAGCGCGAGGGCCAGGCCCTCCTGCTCGTCGCCGCGGTCCACCGCGCGGCGCAGCGCGGCCCGGATGTTGTCCTGCTCGCGCTCCAGCACCGCCAGCCAGTCCAGCTGCTCCGGCCCGTGGATGCGCTCCTCGGCGGCGCACACCAGCGCGCGGAAGTGCGCGACGTGGCGGCGTTCGGTCTCGTCCCGCTCGGCCGCCCCGGCCAGCCGCTCGACGGCGTACTCGTGGATGGTCTCCAGCATCCGGTAGCGCGGCGGTCCGCCCCCGCCGAGGTCGGCGACCAGCAGGGACTTGTCGACCAGCGAGAGCAGCAGGTCGGCGACCTCCTCGCGGGGGACGTCGGCGTCGTCGGCGCAGATCGCCTCGGCGTCCTCCAGCGTCCAGCCGCCGGCGAACACCGACAGCCGGCGCAGGACCGCCCGTTCGCGCTTGCCGAGCAGGTCCCAGCTCCAGTCGACCACCGCGCGCAGGGTCTGCTGGCGCGGCAGCAGGGTGCGGCTGCCGGCGGTGAGCAGGGCGAACCGGCCGTCCAGGCGGTCGGCGATCTGGCGGGCCGTCATCACCCGCAGCCGGGCGGCGGCCAGTTCGATGGCCAGCGGCAGGCCGTCCAGCCGGTGGCAGATCTCGGCGCAGGCCTCCGGTTCGCGCCGCGGGTCGAAGCCCGGGCGGGCGGCGGCGGCGCGCTCGGCGAGCAGGCGCAGGGCCACCGGGTCGGGCAGCGGCTCGACCGGCAGGACGGTCTCACCGGGGACACCGAGCGGCTCGCGGCTGGTGGCGAGCACGGTCAGGCCGGGGCACTCGGCGAGCAGCCGGTCGGCCAGGTCGGCGGCGGCCTGGACCAGGTGCTCGCAGTTGTCCAGGACGAGCAGCATCCGGCGGCGGCCGCAGTGCTCGACCAGCCGGCGGACCGGGTCGTCGGTACGGGGCTCGATCACCTCGGCGACCATGCCGCCGGTGTGCAGGAGGGTCTCGCGCAGGCCGAGCGCGGAAACCACCGCGGCCGGGACGGCGGCCGGGCTCTCCAGCGGGGCGAGCTCGGCCAGCCAGACGCCGTCCGGCCAGGACCCGGCGGCCTGTTCGGCGCGGCCGGCCTCGACCGAGAGCCTGGTCTTGCCGGAGCCGCCGGGACCGGTCAGGGTGACCAGCCGACTGCCCGTCAGGGTGGCGCGCAGGGCGGCGAGATCGCTCTCCCGGCCGACGAAGCTGGTGAGCCGGCCGCGCAGATTGCCCGCGCTGCGGGCCGGGGGCGCCTCCGGCGGCGGCCCGGGCCGCACGGGGGCCGCGGGCTGCTCGGGCCGGTCCGCCGGGGCCAGCAGCTCGGCGTGGAGCAGCTGGAGCCGGCGGCCCGGGTCGGCACCGAGCTCGTCCGCCAGGGCGCGCCTGGTCCGTTCGTAGTGGCGCAGCGCCTCGGCGGTGCGGCCGCTCTCGTGCAGCGCCCGGACCATCAGGTACTGCAGCGACTCGTCCAGCGGCTGCCGCTCGCACAGCTCGGCCAGCTCCGCGGTGAGGTCGGCGGCCCGGCCGAGGCCGAGGTCGGCGGTGATGCGGTGCCGGCAGGCCTCGTCGCGCTGCGCCTCCAGCCGGGTGGCGGGGCCGCCGCGGTCGGGCAGGTCGGCCAGGGCGGGGCCGCGCCAGAGCGCCAGGGCGGCCCGCAGCCGCTCGGCGGCCAGCGGGTGGTCGCCGTTCTCCAGGGCCCGGCGGCCCTCGGTGGAGAGCCGCTGGAACTCGGCCAGGTCGGTCCGCGGGTCGGTGAGCCAGTAGCCGGCCGGGCCGGAGCCGACCTCGGCGCGGCCGATGGTGCGCCGCAGCCGGCCGACCAGGGTCTGCAGCGCGGCGGAGGAGTCCTGCGGCGGTTCGGCGTCCCACACCTCGTCCACCAGCAGGTCGGCCGGGACCGGCCGCCCCTGCCGCAGGGCCAGCGCGGTGAGCAGCGCCCGCAGCCGGGCTCCGCCGAGCGGGACGGGCGTGCCGTCGTCATGGTGGGCCGTGGTGGTTCCGAGGATGCCGTAGTGCACCCGCCCATTCTGGTCGATGCCCGCCGGTGCGCACGCACATTTGTCCCCGTCCGGAACCGGGACCGGGCTGCCGTACGTTCACCTGGGACGGCTTGTCCGGCGACGGGCCCGCCCGGCATGATCGGTCCTCTGCCCGCACCCCCGACACTCCCGGAGCACCCACACCATGACCTTCGCCGCAACGCAGCGCTCACGCAGCGAGGAGCGCCGGATCAGTCCGGTGTTCTGGGCGCTCCTCGCGATCCTGGGCACGTCCGGCTGGGCCGTCTACGCGGGTTACGGGAACGCCTCGTTCGGCGTCTTCCTGTTCGTGGTGGCGGGCTGGATGGTCTCGCTCTGCCTGCACGAGTACGCGCACGCGCGCACCGCGATGCACGGCGGCGACCTCACCGTCGGCGCCAAGGGCTATCTGACGCTCAACCCGCTCAAGTACGCGAACGTGCTGCTCAGCTTCGTCCTGCCGATCGTCTTCGTGATCCTCGGCGGCATCGGCCTGCCCGGTGGTTCGGTCTGGATCGAGCGGCACCGGATCAGCGGGCGGCTCAAGCACAGCCTGATCTCGGCGGCCGGCCCGCTGGTCAACGTGGTCTGCGCGGCCCTGCTGCTGGTCCCGGTCGGCGCGGGCTGGCTGGACGACCCGAAGGTGCACGCCGTCTGGCACGGCCAGGAGCTGGCCGTCTCGCCGCTCGCCCTGGCGCTGGGCTTCCTCGGCATGCTGCAGCTGAGCGCGGCCCTGCTGAACCTGCTGCCGGTGCCCGGTCTCGACGGCTACGGGATCATCGAGCCCTGGCTCTCCTACGGGACCAGGCGCGCGGTCGAGCCGTTCGCGCCGTACGGGATGCTGGCCGTGTTCGCCCTGCTGTGGCAGCCGGAGGTGAACCGTTTCTTCTTCGACGCCGTCTACGGTCTGATGGACGTGTTCGGCGTCGACCGGGCGTACGCGGTGTTCGGCCGGGAGCTGTTCACCTTCTGGAAGAACTAGCGCGTTTCGGTAGGAACCAGCGCGCCGGGGCCTGGGCGCGGGGCCTCAGGCGCGCTCGGCCGCGGCCTTCGCCAGCTTCGCCCGGCGCAGGTTCAGCCACAGGACGTTGCTGGCCACGCCCGCCAGCGGGATCCAGATCAGGCCCAGCCAGAAGCCCTGCACCAGGGAGACCACGGCGGCGGCGACCGCGAGAACGACGACGATCAGGGCGTAGCGGGACGTGCGGGGCATGGCGAAGGGCTCCTAGGGCCGGAAACGGTCGGCCCCCATTGTCGCCGACCTCACCTCCGGACGCGGTCCAGGGGTGAGGCCGGCGCCGGGGGTGTCACACGTCGGTGATCCGCAGGCCCGCGTGCGCCTTGTAACGGCGGTTGACCGAGATCAGGTTCGCCACCAGCGACTCCACCTGGTGGGCGTTGCGCAGCCGGCCCGCGAAGATGCCGCGCATCCCCGGGATCCGGCCGGCCAGCGCCTGTACGACGTCGGTGGCGGCGCGCTCGTCGCCGAGCACCATCACATCGGTGTCGATCCGCTCCACCGACTCGTCCTGGAGCAGCACCGCCGAGAGGTGGTGGAAGGCGGCGGTGACCCGGGAGTCCGGCAGCAGGGCGGCGGCCTGCTGGGCGGCGCTGCCCTCCTCCGGCACCAGCGCGTACGCGCCCTGCTTGTCGAAGCCGAGCGGGTTGACGCAGTCCACCACGATCTTGCCGGCCAGCTCCTCGCGCAGGGCGGAGAGGGTGGCGGCGTGACCGTCCCACGGCACCGCGACGATCACGATGTCGCTGTCGCGCGCGGTGGCCGCGTTGTCGGCGCCGCGGACGCCGAGGCCGAGTTCGGCGGCCGAGGCCTCCGCGCGGGCCGCGTGCCGGGAGCCGATGATCACCTGCTGGCCGGCCTTGGCGAGCCGGTGGGCCAGCCCCCGCCCCTGGTCGCCGGTGCCGCCGAGGACACCGACCACCAGCTGCGAGACGTCCGGCAGCTCATGGGCCGGGTTTGTCGCTGAATCGAGGGAAGTCATGGGCCGATCCTGTCAAACACCCGGTCCCGCGCGGCATTCTGGGCCGCATGGACGCGGTGAGAGTTTCGGCACTCGGGGAGCGCCTGGCGGGAACGGGCTGGCTGGAGGCGGTCGGCGGCTTCGCCGGCTCGCTGCGGCACGCGGTCTCCCGGCGCGGTGCGGGCGAACTTCTGCTGGTCGGCACCGAGGCGTACGAGCCCTGGCACCTGGCCGCCCATCTGCGGGACGAGGCCGCCTGGTCGGACGTCCCCCGGCTGGCGCCGACCCTGCTGCGCCACCGGGTGCCGGCCCGGGCCCCGGCCCATCTGGCGCAGGACCTGGGGCGGCTCACCGGGGCCGGGCGCGGCGCCACGGTGCTGGTGGTGGCCCCGGCGACGGCCGGCGAACCGCTGCTGGAGCGGGTGCAGGACGCCCGCCGCCAGGGCGCGACGGTGCTCGCGCTGGAGGGCGCCGGTCCCGCCGCCGCCGGTGAGCTGGCGGGCCTCGCGCACGAGCGGCTGGCGGTCGGAACGGCCGAGGAGGAGCCGTTCGACCTCGCCCAGCACCTGGTCAGCGCCGCCGCCGGGCGGCCGGCGGCCCGCCGCTCCGCCCTCGGCCGGCTGGCCGACCTCGCCGGGCGGCTCACCGCCGGGCCCGCGATCAGCCGCTGGTGAACCGCGGGCCCGGCCCGCCGACGGCCCCCGGCACCGGCACCGCACCGGCCCGCCGACGGCCGCTCCCGGCGGGAAAAACCCGTTGCGGCGGCGGGCACGGGCGGCCGAGGATGTCCGTTCGTGAACGACGCCGAACCACCCCCGCACGGACGGCTGCGGACGCTCCTGCGTTCCCTCCGCCCCGACCTGGCCCCCTGGCACTCCTCACCGGACTTCCGGCTGCTCTGGCTCTCCGGGTGCGTCACCAGCCTCGGCAGCTATCTGACGTATGTCGCGGTGCCGATGCAGATCAAGGAGCTCACCGGCTCGTCCTTCGCGGTGGGTCTGGTCGGCGCCTTCGAACTGGTGCCGCTGATCGTCTTCGGGCTCTGGGGCGGCGCCCTCGCCGACGCGCTGGACCGCCGCCGGCTGGTGCTGTTCTCCGAGGCCGGGCTCGCCCTGCTCACCGGTCTGCTGCTGCTCAACGCGCTGCTGCCGACCCCGCTGCTCTGGCCCGTCTACCTGGTGGCCGCGCTGGTCGCCGCCGCCGACGGCCTCCAGCGCCCGGCGCTGGACTCGCTCACCCCGCGGATCGTCCCGCACGACCAGCTGACCGCCGCCTTCGCGCTCAACTCCCTGTACCGCAACGCCGGTTCGGTGATCGGCCCGGCGCTGGCCGGGATCATCGTGGCGTTCGCCGGGGTGCAGACCGCGTACGCGCTGGACGCGCTGACCTTCGGTGCCTCGCTGCTGCTGCTCGCCCGGATCCGCGCGGTGCCGCCGCCCACCGGCGCCGAGAAGCCTTCCGTCCGGGCCGTCCTCACCGGGGTGCGGTACGCCTGGAGCCGCAAGGACCTGCTGGGCACCTACGCCATCGACACCTGCGCGATGCTGTTCGCCTTCCCGGTGGCGATCTTCCCGTTCCTCGCCTCGGAGCTGGGCGCGGACTGGGCGCTGGGCCCGATGTACGCCGCCGAGGCGGTCGGCGCGCTGCTGGTCTCGGCGACCAGCGGGTGGACTTCACGGATCCACCGGCACGGCCGGCTGCTGGTGGTCGCGGCGCTCGTCTGGGGCACGGCGATGGCCCTGGCCGGGCTGTCCGGCAGCGTCTGGCCGGTGCTGCTCTGTCTGGCCCTGGCCGGCGGCGCCGACCAGATCAGCGGCATCGCCCGCTCCACCATGTGGAACCAGTCCATCCCCGACGGGGTGCGCGGCCGGATGGCCGGGGTGGAGCTGCTCAGCTACTCGATCGGCCCGCAGCTCGGGCAGGTCCGGGCCGGCGGCATGGCGGGGCTGGTCGGCGTCCGCGCCTCGGTCTGGGCCGGCGGGATCGCGTGCGTGGTGGGTGTGCTCGCCCTCGCCGCCGCCCTGCCCAGCCTGCTGGCCTACGACGACCGCACCGACCCGCACGCGGCCGCCGTCCGCGCCGAACACGAGAAGGCCGAGAGGTCGGAGCGCGAGCAGGACGGGCAGGGGGCGGCCGCCGCCGGGCCGGCCGCCTGAGGCCGGGCCGGCTACCGCGCGTCGCCGTCCGCGGGCTTGTCGTTCCAGCGCTGGTCACTGGTCCACTCGCGGTTGCGCTCGTCGGCGATCTCCAGCGCGTGGGCCGCCTCCTCGCGGCTGGCGTACGGGCCGAGGCGGTCCTTGGCGGGGCATTCCGGCCCCTCCTCCACCTTGGCGTGCTTGATGCAGTAGAACCATTCGCCGGGCTTGCCGGTCGGCTTGCGATGGAATCCCAGGGGCATGGTGGTCACTCCCGTCGACGGATGCGTCATACCGATCATTCCCCGGCCCCACCTGTCCCGCACACCCCCGGCCGGGTCCGGCCCGGCGGCTAGACTCGCGGCCATGGCTCTCGTACCCGGCATCCAGTCCCCCACCCGCAAGGTCCCGGCGCACATCGCCCGCCCCGAGTACGTCGGCCGGCCCGCACCGACGCCCTACACCGGGCCCGAGGTGCAGACCGACGAGACCATCGAGAAGATGCGGATCGCGAGCCGGATCGCCGCGCGGGCGATGGAGGAGGCCGCGAAGCTGATCGCGCCGGGCGTCACCACGGACGCGCTGGACGCCGTCGCCCACACCTACATGTGCGACCACGGCGCCTACCCGTCCGACCTCGGCTACCGGGGCTTCCCCAAGTCGGTCTGCACCTCGATCAACGAGGTGATCTGCCACGGCATCCCGGACTCGACCGTCCTCCAGGACGGTGACATCGTCAACATCGACGCCACCGCGTACATCCACGGGGTGCACGGCGACCTCAACGCCACCTATCTGTGCGGCGATGTGGACGAGGAGTCCCGGCTGCTGGTCGAGCGCACCCGGGAGGCGCTCAACCGGGCCATCAAGGCGGTCAAGCCGGGCCGCCAGATCAACGTGATCGGGCGGGTCATCGAGTCCTACGCCAAGCGTTTCGACTACGGCGTGGTACGGGACTTCACCGGGCACGGCATCAACACGTCGTTCCACTCCGGCCTGATCATCCCGCACTACGACAGCGAGCGGGCCACCGAGGTGATCAAGCGCGGGATGACGTTCACCATCGAGCCGATGCTGACCCTGGGCACCTACGACTACGAGATCTGGGCGGACGGCTGGACGGTCGTCACCAAGGACCGCAAGCGCACCGCCCAGTTCGAGCACACGCTGGTGGTCACGGCCGACGGCGCGGAGATCCTCACCCTGCCGTAGCCGTCGCGGCGGCCGTAGCCGTGGCCGTCGCGGCGGCCCAGGTGGGCGCGGGCCTCAGCCGATGAGCCACTGCTCCTCGGCGACCGCGCCCACCTCGGTGCAGGCGTCGGTCAGCACGTCCAGGACGCGCAGTGGGTCCGGCAGGGGCTGCTCGGGCCCGCGCAGCCAGCGCACCTCGGAGCCGTCCGGCAGCGCGGCGGGCGGCAGCAGGGTGTACGAGCCGCGGCAGTGCCAGCGCAGACCGGGGTGCTCGGACATGGTGTCCGGCGTGGAGTCCAGCGCGCTCGGCCACCACTCGTCCTCGTCGACCGGGGTGCCCCTGGTGGCGGTGAAGAAGAGGTAGCGGTCCTCGCCGACGGCGGCCACCGGGCCCTCGACGCCCAGCGCGGCGAGCCGCTCCAGGGCGAGCCGGCCGGCCTCGGCCGACACGTCCAGCACGTCGTGGGCGCGGCCGGTGGCGGTGACGAAGTTGGCCCGCGGGTCGCGGGAGAGCCAGCGGGCGAGCTGCTCCGGGTCGGTGGTCGCCTGGGTCTGCCAGGCGAAGGAGACCGGGTGCTGGGCGGGGGCCGGGCAGGCCACCCGGTCACAGGAACACCGGTAGCCGGCCGGATGCGCGGCGGGTGCGAGCGGGAAACCGGCGCGTACGGCGCCGAGCAGCTGGTCCAGTCTGGCGGCGGGGCTGTCCACGTCACCCGACCGGGCCCGCTGCCGCTCACGCTTCTGCCACCAGGTCGTCCACCTGCTGCCGGCTTCCATCGGGCCCCTTCCGCGCACTGCCATGCCTGGTGTGACACAGCATTCGACGTACCACTGGACGCAACGCACGGCGCCCCCCGCTGCTTCCCGGGGTGGTGCTCGGCCCTGTCGTCCGCGCCCTGCCGACCAGTGCCCGGGGTTGCCGGACGGCCGACGCCGGGTCACGGTACGGAGTCGCGGCAGCACGCAGGCTGCGCCTCGGCGGGCGCGCCGATGTGCGCCTCACCCGGCCCGTACAGGCCCGCTGACCCGGGTGAACCCCGAGGGCGTACAGGAAGGATAAGGGTGCGCGGGGCCTGCGGATGACCGGGGGCGGTGCCTCTCCGGTCACACTCCCGCCACCGGCCCGCCACCACCCCTCCCCCTCGCCGACCCGGGCCGCCGGGGGAATCGCGGCGAGGTGAGACCCTGGTGGAGTGAAGAGCGCGGACACCGAATTCGTCGGCGGCCCCCTGGACGGCCGGATCCTGCCGATCCCCCTGGGGCCGATGTACGGCGTGCCCAGGACGTACAAGGTGCCGGTTCCCTCGCACGGGGACAGTCCGGCGCGCACACTGGTGTACGTCAGGGCCAAGCAGCAGCGGGGTGCCGGCTGGTTCTGGCGCTACGAGTTCGACGAGGCGGCCACCGACCGCGCCTCCGGGTGACCGCCGCTCCCCCCGGGAGGACGGCGATGGCGAAGACCGTACGACACCCCCGCCCCAGGGCGACACCCCGGGCTGCGACGCGCCGCAACCGGCAGGCGGTCTGGCTGACCTCCGCGCTGCTGGTGGTGGTCGGCGCCTACTGCGCCGCCTTCGGATCGGACGGCTGGCTCTGGTTCGGCTGGGCGGTGCTGCTGCTCGTGTGCCTGGGGCTGTTCGCCATCCGCCCCTGAGCGGCGGCACCGCCCGCCCGCTCGCCCCGACCGGTCACGCGTCCTCGGCTCAGGCGTCCTCGGCGAGGATCAGATACAGCTTCTTGCGGGCCTCGTTGAGCACGGCCAGACCCTTGGCGCGCTGCGCCTCGGTGCCGGTCGCCATGACCTGCCGGATCGCGTGGTCGACCGCGCCGAGCGCCTGACCGACCTCCTGGACGGCCTCCCAGTCGACCTCGCGGCCGGCCTCCGCCCACGGCTCGGCGGGCCCCGCCTCGGCCTGGGCCCGGCCGGCCTCGGTGAGCGAGACCAGTCGCTTGCCACCGACCTCCTCGGCGGTGATCAGACCCTCCTCCTCCAGCAGCTGGAGGTTGGGGTAGATCGAGCCCGGGCTCGGCCGCCAGGCCCCGCCGGTCCGCTCGGTGATCTCCGCGATCATCTCGTAGCCGTGCATCGGCCGTTCCTTGAGCAGCGCCAGCAGCGACGCCCGGACGTCCCCGCGCCGGGCCCGTCCGCCGCGCCGGCCACGCGGACCGTGCCCGCGCCCGCCGTGCCCGCCGAAGCCGTGACCGAACGGCCCGCCGACCGGACGGCCCGGACCGCCCCCGCCGAACAGCGGCCCGAAGGAGCCGAACGCCTCCCGGCCCTCGAACCCCTCCCCGGGCATCCCCCCGAACTCCGGGCCCGGTCCACGGCGCCGTCCGCCGCGCGGGCCCTCCTCACGAAATCGCCTCCCTGAGCGCATCGCGCCCACCTCCCGGTCTGTCCGGACAGTCGTCGAGTAACTGTCTCGATATCTCGACGATATATCGGTGACTGTCGCTCGTCAACGCTCCCCGACACGGTCCGCCTACCAGCGGTTCGAGCGCGGCCGTCCGGGGTCGATGATCTCGTCGTCCTCGTCCGGCAGTCGTACGTGCCCCGGAACGGCTGATCAGCGGCCGTTGTCCGGGTGGTAGACGCTGAGGTTGCCGTAGGCCGGCAGAACGCCCGCCAGGTCGCCGGGTTTGTCCTGTAGAACGGCGTCCAGGAAGGCGAGGGTGGCTGCGGCGACGACGCGCGGGCTCTCGGTGCGGCCCAGGGAGCCGACTATCGAGGGCACGGGCGGCAGATACAGAGGGCCGTCCATGAAAGTGAGATGTGCGGCGCCGGGGATGGTGAGCCGGTAGCTCGTCACGGTGCTGGACTTGAGCACCTCGGTGAGGCGGGGTACGTAGCGCGGGTCGGTTCCCGGGGTGACGGCCTGGGTGAGCGCGAGCGTCGGCCGGTCGAGGGAGGGCGAGGTGGGGCCGTGGGGGTAGCCGTCCAGATCGATGACGGCGTCGAACCGGCGATCCTGCCGGGCCGCCTGCAGGGCGGCAGCACCCCCCATGGAGTGGCCGGTCACCGCGACCCGGCTGGTGTCCAGGCGTCCGCTCAGCGGGCCGGCGATCTCACCTCGGTCCAGACTGTCCAGCTGGGTGAGGACGAAGCTGAGGTCGGCGGCTCGGACCGCTGTCCAGTCGGCCGCCAGCTTGTCGTCCTCGTCCGGGTCGCCGCTGGAGGCGGTCTCGGTGGTGATCGTCCGGCCGTCGGCGAGGACGACGGCGGCGGAGTCGTACGGGTGGTCGAGGGCGGCGACCACATAGCCGTGGCTGGCCAGTTCCTCCGCCCAGGCGGTGTTCTGGGTGCGCACTCCGCCCGACCCGGGAGAGAACAGCACGACCGGGAACCGTTCGCCCCCACCGGCCACCGGGGCGTTGAAGACCGAATGGGTGCGGGCACGCGGAACACCGTCGACCAGGAAGCCCGGCAGGCCTACTCCGCGGGCGAGGGCGTCGGAGACGGTGCGCGCCTCGGCCTCCGTGCGTCCGAGGTACTGGGCCCGCTGCGCGCCTGCGGGGCTCTTCTGCGCGGGGTACCAGAGCTGGGCCACGACGGTGCGCCGGTCGTCCGGATCGGCGGTGAAGGTCTCGGGGCGGCCCGGGTCGGTCCACTGCACCACGCGGGTGCCAACCGCGAAGTCGCCCGACGGCTCGGGGAACACGGGTACGGGAAAGGCCCAGGCGGCCACCGGGCCCGTGGCGACCAGGCCGACGCAGGCCACCGATCCCGGCAACGCCAGCCACCAGCGGGCCCGCCACGCCGGCCGGCCGGTACGGCGTCGCAGCAGGGGAGAGAAGGCGAACGGCAACGCGAAGGCAGCGCCTGCCAGTACCGGCAGCATCTGCCAGCGGATCCCCGCCGCACTCAGCAGGACCGCGGACAGCACGAGAACCGCCCCCGCCGCGATCGTGACGCGTGGGCGGGCGGCGGGGGGAAGCCAGCGCGCCACCACCAGTGCGACGGCGCCCAGCAAGGCAAGGATTTCCAGGGGGGACATGTACAGTCCCGCGATGATCTCGGTCACCCGGCCATACTCGGCGCCGGGTATGCGCTGCCACATCGATCCCGGGTCGCCATCGTGTGCGACCGGGGTCGCAATCCGTGGCGGGTCCCCGTGCAACCGGAGCAGCAATCGAGCACGCCGGATCAGCGGCCGCCCTGCGACCACGGGAGGTGGCGGGACTCCTCCTGCGGTCGTATCCCGGCACGGTGCCATCAGACGGTGGGCTCATGTGCTTCGCGGGGCCCGCGGCCTACCGTGACAGGGCTGCGGTACGTGCCGGGCAGCGCGAGGCGTACGTTCCCCGTACTCGGCCCGGATCCGGCTGTACGCGGTGGCAGCCCTGGCCGGGGCCACCATGATGCCGAATCGACAGGGACGTGTGATGACCGAGGCGGCCGCGGAACCCGGCCATGCCCACCGGGTACGCCACCGGGACCGGGTGCGGTGGGCGAGGACAGCCTTACGGCTGACCGGGTACGCCGACCTGGCCTCCGCACGAGCGGCGCGACTGATGACAGCCGCCGGGCGCTGGGGCTCCCGGCTGCCGCCCGTGGTGTGGGACTCGCTGCTGCCGACGCTTCTCCTCTTCAACGTCGTGACCACACGCGCGCCGCAAGAGCTGCCGGCGGCCGTGGCCCTCACCGCCGCCCTTGCGCTGCCCCTGGTGTGGCGGCGCCGGGCCCCGCTCACGGTGTTCGGCGCCGTGGCGGCCGCGGCCTTCGTCCAGTGGCTGATGGACGTCCAACTGCCGGCGGACATCGCCTTGCTGGTGGCTCTCTACACGGCGGCCGCGAACTCGGGCCGGCGCGGCACGCTTGTCGCCGGTGCCATCGTGGAGGCCGGGGTCCTTCTGGCCTGCCTGCGCTGGGCGGCGGAAGGCGCATTCCTGACCCCCTTCGTCGCGGTCACCGCGATGGCCGTCGCCGCCGCCGTCCTCGGTGTGAATGTGCGGACCACGCGCGCCTACCTCGCGGCCCTGGAGGAACGGGCCGCACGCCTGGAGCAGGAACAGGAACAGCAGGCGCGACTGGCCGTCGCCGAGGAAAGGACACGCATCACCCGGGAGATGCACGACATCGTCACCCACAACCTGTCCGTCATGGTCGCGCTCACCGACGCCGCCGTCTACGCGCAGCACCGGTCGCCCGACCGGACCACCACCGCGATGCTCCAGGTCTCCGAGACAGGCCGACAGGCCCTGACCGACATGCGGCGCTCGTTGGGCATCCTGCGGACCGACGAACCGGACGCGGAGCGCCACCCGTTGCCCGGCATCGCACAACTGGAGACCCTCGCCGACCAGATGTGCGCTGCCGGGCTGCCGACCCGCCTCGAGGTCCACGGCGGCCACACCCACATACCCGCCACCGCACAACTCACCGTCTACCGCCTGGTACAGGAAGCCTTGACCAACTCCCTCAAGCACACACCCACCGGCACACACGCGAAGGTCCGGATACGGTGCTCAACCGAGACCGTCACCGTGGACGTCACCGACAGCGGCCCCTGCCCGCCACTTCCCGCCGCCACACCATCCGGCCACGGCATCCCCGGCATGCGCGAGCGCTCGGCCGCCTACGGGGGGAAGTTGCGGGCCGGACCGCTTCCGGGCGGCGGCTGGGGAGTCCATACCCTCCTCTTCCTCGGCAGCAGCGGAGCGGCGTCCGCATGACGATCCGCATCCTGATCGCCGACGACGAAGCGCTGCTCCGGATGGCCTTCAGCACGGTCCTGGAGGCCCAGCCCGACATGGCACCGGTCGGCGAAGCCGCGGACGGCGCCCAGGCCATCCGCCTCGCCCGGGAGCTGCGCCCCGATGTCGTCCTCATGGACGTCCGGATGCCCGGGACCGACGGGATCGAGGCGACCCGACAGGTCATCAGGATCTCCCCGCAGAGCAGAGTGCTGATCCTCACCACCTTCGACCTGGATGAATACGCCTTCGCCGGACTCAACGCCGGAGCCTCGGGCTTCCTGCTGAAAAACACCAGGCCCGAGGAATTTCTCACCGCGATACGCAGCGTCGCCGCGGGCGACGCGGTGGTCTCCCCGCGGATCACCCGACGCCTGCTGGAGAACCTCCGCCCGCACATCCCCGACGGCAGCAGCGCCGACCGCGACGAACGGCTGAGCCGGCTCAGCGCCCGTGAACGCGAGGTGCTCGTCCAGGTGGGCCGCGGCCTGTCCAACACCGAGATCGCGGCCACCCTGTACCTCGCGGAGGCGACCGTGAAGTCCCATCTGGGGCGAATCCTGCACAAGCTCGAACTCCGCGACCGGATACAGGCCGTGGTCTTCGCCTACGAAAGCCGCCTCATCCACCCGGCCTGACGCCGCCGGAGCCAACGGCGATGTCCTCGGCCCCGGGCGTCACCAGCGCTGCACGGGCGGGTACCGGGAGTGTCACGGGGGTGCCGGCAGGGTCGGCCAGCCCCGGCAGACCGTGCCCGGACGTCGGAAAGACACCCGCCCCCGTGCCCGTCCCCGCTCCGGCTCCACCACCGCACCCGCGCACCGCAACCGGTCCAGCAACTCGGGCAGATCCTCCAGAGTCCGCGCCGGCGCCGTCCCCGGCTCCTCCTCACGCAACACACCCAGCACATAGTCCAGGTCCTCCAACGCGGCCCGGGCCGACTCCTCGATACCACGCAGAGCCGCCCGCGCCGCCACCGGATCGACGCAAAGCACAGGTGCGGGCCAGCCCGACCACGACGATCAGCGCCGCCCGGACCAACAGGGTCAGCACGAACTGAACCCCGTAGGGAGCGGACCGCCACGCCAGCGCCGGCAGCATGGCGAAAGGCAGCAACGGCAGACTCGCCAGCGCCCCGCAGTAGGCGAACAACGCACCCGCATACGTGGAGCCGCGCAGCAACGGCCGGATTCCCCTGATCGTGATCGTCAGTATGGCCGGGCAGCCCACCGGCGATCTCCCCCGATCGAGGGAGCGTTTTCTCCCGCCTTCCCGCGATGCGCACCCGAGGCCCCGGAAACCAGGATCGTGTCCTGACCAGCAACCCCTCCCCGGCAAGGACGAGCATGATCGTGCGAAACAGACGAACAGCATCTCTTCTGGCTGCCGGCGCCGTGGCAACTCTCGTTTCGGCGCTTACTCCCGCAACAGCCTCCTCCGCGTCCGAGGCCTCCGCGGCCAAGGACCCGCTGTGGCAGTACACGCAGCAGAAGCCGCGGTGGCAACGCTGCGCCGCGGGGAGCCCCGCCACCTATCGGTGCGCGACTCTCAAGGTGCCGCTGGACTACAGCGATCCCGGTGGCAAGAAGACCGACATCGCGATATCCCGGCTGACGGCCGGCAGTGCGGAGGAACGTCGCGGCGTTCTGCTGCTCAACCCCGGCGGCCCCGGCGGGCCGGGCCTGAATCTGCCTGTCGACCCGGAATTGAACCTCCCCGAGGAAGTCAGGAAACGGTACGACCTCATCGGATTCGACCCGAGGGGCGTCGGACAGAGCTCTCCCGTCAGCTGCGGTCTGACCGACGACGAACAGAACTTTGAACGCCCCTACAGGGCCGGGACATTCGCGGCGGATGTGGAGTGGGCGCGCACGGTGGCCGACAAGTGCCGGGCCAAGGGGGGTGACACACTGCGGCACCTCACCACCCGCAACACCGCTCGCGACATGGACGTCATCCGTGCCGTGCTGGGCGAGAAGAAGATCTCCTACCTGGGGTTCTCCTACGGCACCTACCTCGGCGCCGTCTACACGCAGATGTTCCCCCGGCGGACCGACCGGTTCGTGCTGGACAGCGCGACCGACCCCGCACGGATCTGGCGGGGCATGTTCCAGGAGATGGCGGAGGGGACCGAGGCCGCCTTCACGCGATGGAGCGAATGGACTGCCGAGCGGCACACGACGTACAACCTGGGTGATTCCCCGGCCGAGGTCCGCAAGACCTTCTGGGACCTGGTCGCCCAGGCCGACCGCAAGCCCATCGACGCCGACGGGAAGCCCCTCACCGGTGACGGCATCCGCGCCGAGCACGCCACGTTCTTCCACGTTCAGACCGCCGCCGAATGGGTCGCCCGGCTGAAGAAGGCGGCCGAGGGCAGGAAGCCGGCCCCGTCCGGCACCCCCGAGCGGATCCCGGGCCCCGTCCCGCCGGCCTTCGCCCGTGACGTTCCCCCGGACAACGAGGCCGCGAGCGCTTGGGCTGTCCTGTGCGCCGACACCCGTACGTGGCCGCGCGACCCCGAGCAGTACCGCCGCGACGCGATCCGCGACAAGGCCCGGTATCCGCTGTACGGCGATTTCGCGTCCAACATCAAGCCGTGTGCCTTCTGGAAGGAGGGCAGCGAGCCCGGGACAACGGTGAACAACAAGGTCGGTGCACTGATCCTGCAGAACGAGTGGGACCCCGGAACGCCCCTGGCCGGCGGCCAGGGGATGCACCGGGCCCTGCGCGGCTCCCGGATGGTCACCGTCGCCGGAGGCGAGGGGCACATCGTCCACGGCTCCAACTCCTGTGCGGACAAGAGCCTCACGGCCTATCTGACCACGGGCAGACTCCCGGCCGAGGACCTGACCTGCCGAGCGCCGCAAGCCTCCTGGGCCGACGCCCCGGGAACGCCGCCCCGTCACGACCGCCCTCCCGGAGGAGGCCTCGGACCCCGGCTGGACCGACCGGGTGGTGTCGACTCTCCCTGAACGTCACATCCGCCGGGACCGCCCCCGCCCGGGCCGAGCCGCTACGGTGGCGGGCATGGCCGGTGAAAGAGATCTTGCGACGTTGCTGCGCGGGATGCACCCGCAGCTCAACCCGGGGCGGTACGTGTACTGCACGCTGCCCGCGAAGGTGCCCGCCGGGATGCGGCCGGTGGTCACCGTCGCCGAACCGGAGGGGGTGACGGTGGTGGTGGCGCAGGAGGAGGCGGACGCGCTCGGACTGCGCTACGAGTACGTGGCGGCCTGGATCACGCTGCGGATCCACTCGGCGCTGGAGGCCGTCGGCCTGACCGCCGCCGTGGCCGGCCGGCTCGCCGAGGAGGGGATCAGCTGCAACGTGGTGGCCGGGTTCCATCACGACCACCTGTTCGTCGCCGCCGACGCCGCCGAGCCGGCCGTCCGGGCGCTGGAGGAGCTGGCCGCCCGGTCGGCCTGACCGCGGGCCCTCGCCCGCCCGTCCGCCTGATCGCCCGCGCCGGGTGGCCGCTCCCGGGGGCGGCTCCGACACTGGGAGGGACCGAGCGGCCCACCCGGCCGCCCGGCCCCGACAGCAAGCCCCGTACCAGGAAAGGGAGACGGCCCCATGGCGGTCTGCGACGTCTGCTCCAACGACTACTGGCTGGCCTTCGAGATCAAGACGATCACCGGCGACGTGTACACCTTCGACAGCTTCGAGTGCGCGATGGAGAAGCTCGCGCCGCGTTGCGAACACTGCCAGGTCCGGATCGTCGGCCACGGCGTCGAGGTGTCCGGCCGGTTCTTCTGCTGCGCCAACTGCGCCCGCGTCAACGGCGGCCTGGGCGACCGGATCCGCGACGCGGTCGGCGCCCACCCGGGCTGACCGGGCCAGGGGGGAAGAGGGGGCGGAGGCGGCCTGCCACCGATCGAACCGGTTGTCGATCGCCCACTGCGGACTCGAATCCGGCAGCATCTTTGGCCACCCGTTCGAGCGAATGTGACGCAGGTCTCACCCCTGGGTGGCGCTCCGGCTGCGCGTTCGGCTCGCCCACGCCTATATTTGAGGCATTCCTCCCCGCCGTCCGGGCATAGCCCGCACTGGCGGGGATTATTTCGTTCCTGGGGGCCTGGAGCGCCCCGCGGGGAGGGGCGCGTGCCGGACCGGGTCATCGTCTTCCTGGACTACCAGAACGTCTACGGAGGCGCGCGTCGCCGATTCCACAGCCACTGGGAACCCTCAGCCCTGCGGTCATGTCAACCCAGTGGCGCTGGCCCAGCACATCACCCGGGACAGCCCTTATGACAGGCAGCTGACCCAGGTCCGGATCTACCGTGGACAGCCGGACGCGACGAAACAGCCCGGTTCATACGGCGCGTCCCGTCGCCAGCACGCCATGTGGCAACGCGACCCCTTGGTACACCTGGTGACCCGGCCGTTGCGATACCCGCAGGGGTGGCCGGCGGACCCCGCTCAGGAGAAGGGCATCGATGTCCAGCTGGCCGTCGACTTCGTCGCCCTGGCCTCCCAGGACGCATACGACATCGGCATCATGATGTCGGCCGATACCGATCTCAAGCCCGCGCTGGAGTTCGTCGCCGCCCTCAACAACAACCGGAAGCCGCGGGCCGAGGTCGCGGCCTGGTCCTCGGCGGGGCAGCACTCCCCCCGACTTTCGATTCCAGGAACGTCGCTGTACTGCCACTGGGTCGGTGATGCCGTGTACCGGCAGGTGAAGGATACGACTGACTACGCCAAGGCCCCGTGAGCGAGAGCACCGGCTGCCATCATCGGCGCATGCGTGCCACGCCGCGAAGGACAAATGACCCCTGATCTGCGAAAGCGCAGGTCAGGGGCATTGCCTCAAGTCAGGGGGCGGACGAGGCGGCCTTATACGCCGGGAACTGTCGCCATATGAGCTGTGAGCTGCGGCGATGTCATCCGTCGGGGCCGGATCGCCACGCGATCGCCACGCCCCGGCCAACCGCCACGCATCAGGCCGCCTCCTCGTCGTCCACCTCCACGACATCCGGGATCGCAACGTCCTGGTCTCCGTGAAGAAGACCGTTTCGAGGGCCTTCCGGTCCCGGGCCGCCGCTCCCTTCACCTGGTGGTGGTAGGTGCCCTTCAGCTCCTCCGCCGAGGCGTGGCCCATGTAGAGCTGCACGGTCGCCTCCGGCACGCCTTGATCGAGGGCGTGGGAGGCGAAGCTGTGGCGAAGGTCGTGGAACCGGAAGTCCGCCGGAAGGCCCGCAACGGCCAGGGCTCTCTTGAATGTCTTTTCGAAGGGAATCTGCCGGGTCAACTCCCCCAGATGTCCCGGCGCGTACAGACCCTTCGCGATGGTGACGGTACGAGCAAGCACGACAGTGGCACAATCATCGGACAACGGGACCCCTTCGGGCAGGAAGACCTTGGTCGGCTTCCTGGCTCTACCCGGGGTCCCGCCTTCATGATCTCCACCGCTGCCTTCGGCGGACTGGAAAACCACCCGGACGTGGTCTTGACCGGCCCAACCGCCCCTTAACTACGCGGCATTGGGGTACTTCATCGGTGCAGCCATGGCAGAGGCTCCCTTCTCGCGACCTATCAGGTCATGTCCGGCAACCTTCCGCACCTCGGGGGAACCTCACGGTTGCTGCCGAACCAGCCGTGACTATCACCGATGAGCCGTCCGTGACGGAGGCCGAGCAGGACCACCAGGACGATGCCGGAGAGGACGACGCGACCGAGGCTGAGCCGGGGGCCCGTCCGACCGTGATGGTGTCCGGTGAGATCCCCGGGTACGAGTGGGACGACGCGCGGGGGGCCGTCCGCAACCTGGGCTATGAGGTGGTGGGCCGTGCGGACAGCAGCACCGTTCTGATCATCTGCGGTGAGGGCGCGGAGCGAGCAACTAAGAAGCTGCAAGACGCAGTTGAGTACGGGCTTCTCTGCTTTGACGCCACGCGGCCGGGTGCGTTCCGTGACGCCGTGTGCGCCGGAGAGTTCAGGGGCGGTGACCCCCTTCCCGAACCGGTGAAGGTGGACGCTCAGGCCGTCAAGGCCAAGTCCGAAGCGCAGGCCATACGTGACTGGGCCAAGGCTCAGGGCTACACGGTGAACGCCAAGGGTCCCATCCCCGCATCGGTCCGCCACGCATACCGGGTGGCAGCCAAGCAAGCGGCCTGACCAGCAGCACGTACCTGGGTGGCCGGGGTCGGCCCGGCCACCCGATCCCAACCAGTCTCAGGATAAGAGAAGTTGAGCACCATCGCCCTGTACGGGCCCATCGGCCGGGCCGTCGAGAAGGTCAGCCCGTACGTCGAGTGCGATCCGGTCGGCATCTACGTAGCGGCCCTCTCGTTCTGGAGTGCTGCCATCGGCCAGACGGTGAAGGTGTCCAGCCGGGGCAATGCCCGTCCGGCCCTGGTCTGGAGTGCGTTGGTCGGTGGCACGGGCAAGGGGAAGGGCACGGCTCTGCGGGCCGCCCAGCACATCATGAAACCTGCCCTTGGCCGCTTCCTGGAGACTCACACCACGTCCGGGATCACTTCCGGTGCGAGCCTGGTGAATTACCTTGCCGAACAGGTGGAGGCCACGGAGAAGACGGAGGCCGGACGCGACGTCCGGGCCCTGGTGGTGGAGGAAGAGTGGTCGGAGGTCCTGCGACGTGTGCGGCGCGATGCCAGCTTCACCGCCAAGCTCCGAAGCGCTTGGGACGGGGCCCCCATCCGGAACACCACGAAGGCCGAGGCCCAAAGCGTGGACGATCCGGCGGTCGTATTCCATGCTCACATAACGCCTTCGGATTGGTCCAAGTACATCGGGGCTACGGAAGCGGCCGGAGGCAGCTACAACCGCATCATGCCCTTCACGCTGGGGGCCGTGCCGATGCTGGACGACGACGAGGCCACCCTGCCTGAGGTGAACGGGTGGGATCTGACTCAGGCCTACTACTGGGCGGCCGGGGACAGCCACGTGATCAGCCTCGGAGAGGACGCCCGGCCGCTGTGGAAGGTCATCCGCCGGTACGCCCGGATCATCTCGGAGAACCTTCCCGAGGCACAGGCCGTGTACGTCGAGCGGACGGCCGAACAAACCATCCGGGTGGCGGCCTGCCTGGCCGCCTCTGAGCGGCTGGAGGTGATCGACCCCGCCTGTCTGGCCGCCGCCTTCTCCCTGGTGCGCTACAGCGTCCGCTGCGCGGTCAACATCACCGGTGGCACGGCGGCGACTGCCAAGCCCACCCGCCGGGTGCCGACACTGGCGGAGAAGGTCCGAGCCCGGATCGAGATGCACGGGGGCAAGGCGAAGTCCTCCGAACTGCTGCCGTACGTGGGTGCCTCCGCCGATGAGGTCAAGGCACTGCCCGGAGTGAAGGTCACCCTGGACCGCTCCGGCCTCGGTCGCCCGTCCACGGTCTACACCCTCACAGAGGAGGAGGCCGGTCACGCTCCGAACAGCCGGCCGCAGACTCAGCGTGACGAACGCCCGGCCACCGTGGTCCGCATGGACACCTACCGCCCAGCCAAGACCACGCCCCCGGTTCCCGTGTCCGCTCCCACTCCCCGCCCTGAGCCGGTCGTGACCGGGAACCCGTTCCTGGCGCTGCTCTGAACGCTCGAAACAAAGCAAACCGCCCCGGCCAACTCGGCCGGGGCGGTTCTTTCGTTCGGTAGTGATCCGAGGCCAGCTACTCAGGTGCCGTACTCGTAGCCGATCGTGACTCGTGTTGGCACGACCCAGAGGCCGAACTCGATCACGCCCTCATCATCAGACCAGCGGTGAACCCCTCCCAGCACCGGCGATCCCACGCGGAGCCCCAACGCCGATGCCTCCCGGGCATCACACTCCCGGGCGTGCACGTCGTCCCGGGCATGCGTGATCGTCCGGCCGGATGCCTCAAGCACCTTCGCGGCGAGCCCTGCATTCTTGCTGGGCGCGGTCGAGAGCAAGTCGGGCACCAACGCAGCGAAGTGCGCCGGATACCAGACCACCGCCAGCATGGTGCGGGTCTTGCCACGCCCGGCGACGTACTCACGTCGTACAAGCTGGTCGCCGGGGTCGAGACTGAAGATGTCCTGCACGTACAGGGGCGGAACAACCAACTCGGCCGCCGTGACCCGGCTGGTCTCGCCTTCCGTCAGGCTGGACCTCAGCCGCTGGACCATCGACAGCCGATCCCGTCCCGTCGCGGTTGCCGTCGCTTCGTCCGCCACGAAGGTTCCGCGGGGGCTGGTCCTGATGAGTCCTTCAACCAGCAGCTGGTTCAAGGCCCTACTGACGGTTGCTGTCGCCACGTTCCACCGCTGGCACATCTCCCTGTTCGTGGGGAGCTTCTCACCGGACACAAGTTCGCCTGTGAGGATCGCCTGCCGGTAGTGGTCAGCGATCGCGGTGAACGTCTTTGGGCTGGCCATGCGCTACTCCTCGGTCGAGGTGATAGTCACTCAGGAACACACTAGTGCACCGACATTCGACCCGAAAGCACTTCCCCAAGCTCTACCTTCTGCCCTAGGACACGAAGCTTGTGCTCTAGGGAGCTGTAGTGGCGGTTCGCAAGAGGTCTCACGCGGTGATCTATCAGCCGAAGACCGGCGAGGTCGTTAGGGACCGCGCCAATCTCGGTTGCGAGGGCGTCTGCATGGAGACGAGGGGAGGTCTGGTCTACCTCCGCCCCCGTCGAGGCGGCATCGAGTGGACCACCTTGCCCGGCGAGGTCGAGCAGGTTGAGCCGACGCCGGAGCTGCTTCCCGTCTACGGCCCCGCCCGTACGAGGGCCCAGAAGGGGCTCGCCTCGTGAGGCCCACACGCGCGGTCGTCATCGGCCGTGCTCTTCGCTCTCTGGTCACGGAACCACGCAACACCCTTGCGTGGATGTGGGGCGTGTACCTCCAGTTCACCTGGCCCGTGACGATGTTCAGCTCGTCTCGGCGCCAGCTCGCACGGCGCTACCGGCTACGGCGGAAGCTCGACGCCGCCCGAGCACGGGACTCCAAGTAAGCGATCCAGCAAACCAACTCGAATTCTGGGGTGGACAGTTGAACGGATCGAAGTTCGCCACCGAGTCGAAGACGGATGCCGGCTACCTCGACGTGGCCGCGAACGCGCATGGGGAGGAGAAGGGCTTTCTGGCCTACCAAGCCCTCCAGCGGGTTCGGAGCGACCGCCCGAAGGCGGTCGAGATCGGGCCGGGTGGCGGCTCGGCGGTCATCTTCCTTGCTTCGCAGCTCGCTACCGGCGGCAGCACGCATCGAGGTGTGGACCTCACGCTTGTCGAGGTTCCCGGCGTCGTTTCGGCCTCGCTCAACGAGGCGATGACCGAGTTCCAGAAGGTCGGCACGGTCGAACTCGTCAGCGGGTTCGCCCAGGACATCGGGACGCTGCTGCCGGAGCCCGTCGACGTGATCAGCGCGTCCGCGCTGCTGCACGAGGTCTACAGCTACGGCGGCGGCTACAACGGGCTCCACTCGATGATCCGCACCATCCCGACCGTGCTCCGGCCGGGCGGCCTCTTCGCTTACCGCGACGTGTACGCCGTCGACGGTACGTCGCTGCATGAACGCTCGGTGCAGACCTTCGCCGCCAGGTCTTGGATTCAGTTCCTCCGCATGTTCTTGCCGCAGTACCTCCGGGAGGGAACGCACCCGTACCACGGCGCCCACGACGAGGTGGTCACCCGCCAGGACTCCCGCATCGTCCCCGTCGGTGAGCTCGCGACCGGAACGGCCGCGTTCGTCTCCGCGCCGGTCGGGATCTTCCGCGAGGTCCAGCGGCACTACATCACCTTCCGGGACCACATCTGGCGGTCCGGGGCCCTCGGCTTCGTGCCGTTCCTCGATGGGCAGATGGCGGCGGACTGGATCGACGCCCGGACGGGGCACAAGCGGGTTCACTACCGCCTGACGGACGCCGAGTGGCTGCCCGAGTCGCAGAAGCGCATGATGCACGCGCTGAGCGAGCGCTACGGCGATCACTTCACGGTCGACGGGGACATCTTCGACGAGTGCACGGACATCGCGCTCTCGCAGTTCCTCGCCACGGTGACGGAAGCGCCCGTGACCGAGGAGGACACCTACTACAGCAGGCTGGACGTCGACTACCTGGAGACTGTCGAGTGCCTGCGGGTTCGGCGGCGGGGCGACTTCGCTGAGATCACCTACAAGCCCGCTTCCAACGGCACCACGCACCGCGAGGACGACATGGTGTCCAAGGTCGAGACTAACGCGATCCTCGCCGGGGCCGCTCAGGCGATCAGCGCCGAACGGCTTCTTCTCAACATCGGTATGCGGGAACTGGTCCGGGTGGTGAAGACCCGCGTCACCCACCGCCACCCGGAGATCCCCGGTGTCTCCGTCAGCATCGACACCGTGGCTGGGGCGGGTGTCTTCGTGGAGACGGAGGTGATCCGGGCCACCCCGGACGGCGCCGCTGAGCTGGTCGAGGAGATCGAGAAGGCCCTGGGCATCGTCGGCCACCCGACGGTTTCACTCCCCTATCGTGACCTGGTTCTCAGGCAGACGGAGCGGTAATCCGGTCGCGACCACCGCCACACCATCGCCACAGAGCGCCAAGAAACGGCCCCGAACGGGCAGAACCACCCTGGATTGACAACCCGGGGTGGCTCAAAGCCTGAGGCCCCCTGACCTGCTGTTTTGCAGGTCGGGGGGCCTCACTCAAGCTAGGCGGCGGACGAGTCGGCCTTATACGCCGGGTTCTGTCTCCCGGGTTGCTTGCGCGGCCCGGGGAGGCGGCCATCCATCTAGGGCTGCCGTTGCCGACAGCCTCGTGCGGTCTACCCGCGGACTCGGGCGAGCAGCCCTCGGACATCCGCGCACGGCGCCCGAGGGCACCGATCTTGACCTTGCTCCAGGTGGGGTTTACCTAGCCGGCCGAGTCACCTCGGTCGCTGGTGGTCTCTTACACCACCGTTTCACCCTTACCCGCCGCCGAGGCGGTGGGCGGTCTGTTTTCTGTGGCACTGTCCCGCGGGTCACCCCGGGTGGGCGTTACCCACCACCCTGCTCTGTGGAGCCCGGACGTTCCTCGGCGAGCCCCTGAGGACCCGTCGCGACCGCCCGGCCGGCTCGTCCGCCGTAGTGGTCATGGTAGCCGCTCGGACGAGGCCTCCCGCACCCCGGGGCCGGGCGCGGGCGGTTCGGCGCCGAAGCAGGCGGCCACCCGGGCGGCGGTGCCGGTGGCCCAGGCGGTGGTGGTGACCAGGCCCAGGACGAGGATCGCGACGCCCAGCGCCGCCACGATCCACCAGCCGGCGTGGCTGGCCGGGGCGAAGCCGGTGGTGAACGGGCCGACCACGGCCGAGGTGACCACGGTGCCGATCACCGCGACGCCCAGCGACTGGCCGACCTGCCGGCTGGTGGAGGCGACCGCCGCGGCCACGCCCGCCTGGGCGCGCGGCATGCCGGAGACGGCGGCGTTGGTGATCGGCGCGTTGACCATGCCGAAGCCGAAGCCGAACAGCGCGTACGCGACCAGCAGCAGGGCCGGCGGGGAGTCGGCGGCGAGCCGGGTGAGCAGGATGCCGCTGGCGGTGAGCCCGAGGCCAGCCGCGACCAGCGGGCCGCGCGGGCCCCGGCCCCCGACGATCCGGCCCGACAGCGGCGCGCAGACCAGCATCATCCCGGCCATCGGCAGCGTCCAGAGCCCGGCCTCGACCGGGCTGTAGTGGCGGACGTCCTGGAGGTAGAGGGTGTTGAGGAAGAGAAAGCCGCCGAGCGCGGAGAAGGCGCAGACGGCCGTCACGGTGGCACCGGTGAACGGCGCGCTGCGGAAGAACCTCGGGTCCACCAGCGGTTCGGCGACCCGCCGTTCCCAGAGCGGGAAGGCGATCAGCGCCGCGACGGCGGCGGCGGCGAGTCCGAGGATCAGCGGGGACGTCCAGCCGTGCCCGGGGCCCTCGATGATCGCGGCGGTGCCGCAGCCGAGCAGCACCACCATCAGCAGCTGCCCGCCCGGGTCCAGCCGCCGGGGCCTGGGGGCGCGCGACTCGGGGACGTAGCGGGCGGTCAGCAGACAGGCGGCCAGACCGATCGGGATGTTGATCAGGAAGATCGACGGCCAGCCCGCGCCGTCCACCAGGAAGCCGCCGAGCAGCGGGCCGAGCGCCATGGAGATGCCGACCACGCCGCCCCAGACGCCGATCGCCCGGGCCCGTTCGGCCGGCTCGGTGAAGGTGTTGGTGATGATCGACATCGCCACCGGGTTGAGCATCGAGCCGCCGACCGCCTGCACCGCGCGGAACACCACCAGCCACTCCAGGCTGGGCGCCAGGCTGCAGAGCAGCGAGCCGAGCACGAAGAGCAGCAACCCGGTCTGGAACACCCGGCGGCGGCCGAACCGGTCGGCGACCGAGCCGAACAGCATCAGCAGCGAGGCCAGCACCAGGGTGTAGGCGTCGATGATCCACTGCAGGCCGGAGGCCGGGGCGTCCAGGTCCTTCTGGATCGCCGGGAGCGCGATGTTCACCACCGTGTTGTCGAGCCCGACGATGAACAGGCTCAGACAGCAGATCGCGAGGATCAGCAGCCTGCGGCGCCGACCGAGCGCGGTGAACTCCGTGCCCGAAGGGGTCGGCGTACGGGAGGGGATCGGATGGGCCACGGGTCGATCCTCCCACCCGGACGGGTCAGACGGCGGCGAAGCGGACCGTCCGGGTGGCGGGATCGGCCACCGTGAGCCGGACCCGGATCAGGCCGCCGAGCGGCAGACCGGCCCGGCCGGGACCGCCGTCGCGGCCGTCCCCGTCACCGTCCCCGTCACCGTCCCCAGCGCCGTCCCCAGCAGCGTCGCAGCGGGCCCGGACGGCGGGCTCGCGCAGCTGGACGGTGCCGTACCCCGGCCGTTCCCCGTCCACGTCGACGACCACGGCGGTGAAGTCCTCGCCCTCCCGCCCGGCCAGCAGTTCCGCCTCCACCAGGTCCACGCAGGCCCGCTCGACCTCGGCGGAGCGGCGGTCCCCGCCGGCCATCAGCACGGGGACGGCGGGCAGCGCCTCGCGGGCCCAGCCGGGGACTTCGTCGCCGGCGGCGACGGCCGCGCAGACCTCCTGGGCGAAGCGGTCGCCGAGGCGGCGCAGCGGCGCGGTGCAGTGCGCGTACGGGGCGGCGAGCGCGGCATGGGCCGGGTCGGCGGGGGCGGGCAGGCCCCGGGCCTCGTCGAAGGCGCGGTAGCCGGCGCCGCGCAGCAGTCCGGTGCACTCGTTGAGGAAGGCGGCGTGCAGCGGGAGGTCCGGATCGAGGGAGCGGATCAGGTCGGGGTACGGGAGGGTGTCCGGCCAGTCGATGTCGAGCGCGCGGGCGACCAGGCGCAGCCGCTGGTACGCGGTGGCGGGGGCGGCGGGCAGGGTACGCAGCAGGCCGACGCCGGCGTCCAGCATGAGGTCGGCCGCGGCCAGGCCGGTGAGCAGGGAGATCTGGGCGTTCCAGCCCTCGGCGGGGGTGGGCGCGCGGTAGCCGAGGAGGTAGCCGCGCGGGGTCTCCTCGATCTCCTGTTCGGGGACGGGCAGGCTGATCCCGCCGCGGGCGCGTTCCCGCTCCTCGCGCAGTCGGCCGACGGCGGCGAGCAGCGCGAGCTGTTCGTCGGCGCCGCCGGCGTCCAGGGCGCGCTGGACGCCGGCGTAGTCGAGCCGGCGGCGGGAGCGGACCAGGGCGCGGCGCAGGTCGGCGAGGACGAGGGCGCCGTCGGCGTCCAGGTCGAGCTGCCAGAGCAGGGCCGGGCGGGTCTCCCCCGGCAGCAGGCTGGCGGCGTCCTCGGAGAGCCGGGCGGGGTGCAGCGGGACGGGGTGGTCGGGGAAGTAGAGGGTCTGGACGCGGCGGCGCGCCTCGGTGTCGATCGCCCCGCCGGGGCGGACGAAGGCGGCGACGTCGGCGATCGCGTAGTGCACCCGGTAGCCGCCGCCGGGCCGGTGGGCGAGGTGCATCGCCTGGTCGAGGTCGCGGGAGCCGGGCGGGTCGACGGTGAACAGCGAGAGTTCGGTGGCGTCGTCCTCGGGCCGCCGCGGTGCGTCGGCCGCCTCCTCCGCCTCGGCCAGTACCGCTTCGGGCCACTCGGTGTGGATCTCCAGGCGGGCGCGCAGCTCGGCCAGTTCGGCGTTGATCCGGGCGGAGTCGGCGGCCTTGACGCGCAGTTTTCGGCGTGGCATGCAGGCAGCGTAGGGCGAATCGGGTGATTCCCGGCGGAACCGGACGCGGGGCGCGCCGGTCCCGCCGGGGTACCCGGCCGGCCGGCCCCCGGTCAGCGGCCGAGCAGCGCGCGGAGGTCCTTGGCGGCGAGGGCCACGGCGTCGTCGTAGCCCCCGGTGGCCAGGCGCAGCATGAAGGCGACGGCGGCGTCGGGGTGCGGGTCGGTGTAGGGCTCGGCGTTGTAGTCGAGGAAGAGCAGCATGGCCTCGAAGGCGGTGCGCTTGTTCCGGTCGATCAGCGGGTGGTTGCGGGCGAGGCTCTGGCCGAGGGCGGCGGCCTTGGTCCAGAGGTCGGGGTAGGCGTCGCCCCCGAAGAGGCTCGCCTGCGGCCGGCCGAGGGCCGCGAGCAGGGCGCCGAGGTCGCGGATGTTCCGCGGGCCGCCGGCGAGGTAGCTGACGTCCTCCAGGTCGAGGTACTCGACCCGGCGCGTCCCGTCCTGGGCGGTCACAGGTCCGCGAGCCTCTCCAGTGTCTCGGCGTTGGCCTCGCGGATGCGGTTCACCAGGGCGGCCCGGCGCTCCTCCCGGCCGGGCCGGGCCGGCTCGGTGAGGGACGGCTCGGTGAGGGACGGCGGCACCTCCGACTGACGGACCTCGAGGACCAGCTCGGCGCGGTCCGCCCCCGGCGCCTCGGTGACCCTGATCCGCCCGGCCATCACGGCCTGCGCCGCCGCACGCAGCGCGAACTCCAGGGCCTGCCGGGTCTGCGGTGGCAGGTCGGCGGGCAGGCGGACGGCCAGGGACTCCTCCACCGCGTCGTCGTCGCCGGGGACCAGGTCCAGGGGGTGCAGGGTCATCTCGTCACGCTCCTTCTCCGCCCCACGGTAGAGGGGTGACAGCCGTGCGGCCCAGTGAATCAGCCGGCGAAGGGCTTCGGGGAGGAGGGCGTAAGTGCTCGTAGGGTGGCCGGAGGAACAATGATCACAGGGGGTTCGGCCGATGGACGCGGTTCGGGTGACGGGTACGGCGGTGGCCGGGGCGCTGGCGGCGACGGGGGCGCTGCACGCGCTGTGGGCGGTGACGCCGTGGCCGCTGCGGACGCCGGAGGAGTTCGCGGAGACGATGGTCGGGGCGGGCGAGGGGGCGCCGTCGGCGGCGGCCTGCCTCGCGGTGGCCGGCGCGCTCGGAACGGCCGCCTGCCTGGTGGGCGCGGAGGCCGGGGTGCTGCCGGCCGCGGGGCCGCGGTGGGTGCGCCGGGCGGGCGTCCGGGCGGTGGCCGGGGTGCTGCTGGCGCGCGGCGCGGCCGGGCCGCTGGTGTTCGGCGGGCTGACCGAGCGCACCGAGCGGTTCAGGCGGCTGAACGTCCGCTACTACTCGCCGCTCTGCCTGGCACTCGGGGCCGGGGCGGCCGTGGTCGCGGCGGCGGGCCGGGGGCCGGGCCCCAGGTGAGGTGCCGTGCCGGGCCGGCTTTTGCGTAGGGTGGCGGGGTTGTCCACCGCAAACCGTTGATCCAGCGCGAGCCGTTGATCCACCGCAAACCGTTGAGGAGTCCGCTGTGCTGGTGCTGTTGCCGCCCTCGGAGGGCAAGGCCGCGTCCGGGGGCGGGGTGCCGGTGGCGCTCGACCGGCTCTCGCTGCCCGGGCTGACGGCGGCGCGCGCGCAGGTGCTGGACGCCCTGGTCGGGCTCTGCCGGGGCGACCAGGACACCGCCGCCGAGGTGCTCGGGCTGAGCCCGGGCCTGCGCGGCGAGCTCGCGCGCAACGCGGGCCTGCCGACGGCGGGCGCGCTGCCGGCCGGCGAGGTGTACACCGGGGTGCTCTTCGACAACCTCGGCCTGGCCACGCTGGACGAGGCCGCGTACGACCGGGCCGAACGTTCGCTGCTGGTGTTCTCCGGCCTCTGGGGAGCGGTGCGGATCGGCGACCGGATCCCGCCCTACCGCTGCTCGATGGGTGTGAAACTCCCCGGACCGGGGGCGCTCGGGGCGTACTGGCGGAGCGCGATGGCGTCCGTGCTGCCGGAGGTGACGGACGGGCTGGTCCTGGATCTGCGCAGTTCCGCGTACGCGGCGGCGTGGAAGCCGGCCGGCGAGGTGGCCTCCCGGACGGCGACCGTGCGGGTGCTGCACGAGCGCGAGGTCGCGGGGGTGCTGAAGCGCTCGGTGGTGAGCCACTTCAACAAGGCCACCAAGGGCCGGCTGGTGCGCGACCTGCTGGTCGCGGGCGCCGAGCCGAAGACGCCCGGCGAGCTGGTGGACGCGCTGGCGGAGCTGGGCCACCGGGTGGAGGTCGCGGCCGAGGGCACCGCCCGCAAGCCGTGGCAGCTGGACGTGGTGGTCACCGAGGTGCACTGAGGCGCCGGGGAGGCGGGGCGGGCGCCCCGCCTCCCCGGGCGGTCAGCGCAGGTGGCCGGTGTCGTTGAGCAGCCGCACCGAGGCGTTGCCGTCCGCGTAGTACTGGACGGCGCAGAGCGAGGCGGCCGACAGCTCCATCCGGTAGAGCGAGTCCGGCGGGGCGCCGAGCGCCAGCCGGACCAGCGTCTTGATCGGGCTGACGTGCGAGACCACCAGCACCGTCTTGCCGGGGTGGCGGGCGAGGATCTTGTCGCGGGCGACCCCGGCCCGGTGGGTGAGGGTGGTGAAGCTCTCGGCGCTGCCGGTCGGCTTGGCCTTGGTGGAGCGCAGCCAGGCGTTGAGGTCGTCCGGGTAGCGCTGCTGCACCTCGGCGAAGGTCAGGCCCTCCCAGTCGCCGAAGTCGACCTCGCGCAGCCCTTCCTCGTACCGGACCTCCAGGCCCAGCCGGGCCGCGACGGTCTCGGCGGTCTCCCGGGTGCGGCGCATCGGGGAGCTGACCACGGCCTGGACGCTGCCGCGCGCGGCCAGCGCCTCGGCGGCCCGCTCGGCCTGCCAGCGGCCCTTCTCGGAGAGCTCCGGGTCGCTGCCGCCGCTGCCGGAGAACCGCTTCTCCGGGGTGAGGGCCGTCTCGCCGTGGCGGAGCAGGACGAAGGTGGTCGGGGTGCCGAGGTCGGCGGAGGCCGCCCAGCCCACCTTGGGCGCGGCGGTCTCCAGCGGCGGCTCCTCGGCGACGGCGACGGCGGTGGTGGTGGTGGCACCCGCGGCAACGGCCCCGGCCGCCTTCGGCTCCCACTGCCGGCCGGCCCGGCCCGCGTCCATCGCCTCGTTGGCCAGCCGGTCGGCGTCCTTGTTCCGCTCGCGCGGGATCCAGGTGTACTTGACCTGGCCGCGCGGCAGGACGGTGCGCGCCTCGGCGGCGAGCGGCTGCATGTCGGGGTGCTTGATCTTCCAGCGGCCGGACATCTGCTCGACGACCAGCTTGGAGTCCATCCGGACGTCCACCGAGGCGTCCGGGTCGAGCTCCCTGGCCGCCCTGAGACCGGCGATCAGGCCCTTGTACTCGGCGACGTTGTTGGTGGCGTGGCCGATGAACTCGGCGGCCTCGGCGATGATCTGGCCGGTGTCACCGTCCCGGACCACCGCGCCGTAGCCGGCCGGCCCCGGGTTGCCCCGGGAACCGCCGTCCGCCTCGACGATGAACCTGCGCCCCGCCACCGGATCAGATGCCCGAGTCGGGGGTGCGCACCAGGATGCGGCCGCAGTTGTCGCAGCGGACCACCGCGTCCTTGGGCTCGGCCTTGATGGCGTTCAGGTCGGAGACGGCGAACTCGACCCGGCAGCCCTCGCAGCGGCGCTGGTAGAGGCGGGCCGCCCCGACGCCGCCCTGCTGCTCGCGCAGGCGGGTGTAGAGCTTGAGCAGGTCGGCCGGGACGACGGCGGCGACGGCCTCGCGGTCGCGCCTGACCTTCTCCGCCTCGGCGTCGATCTCGGCGAACGCGGCGTCGCGGCGGCCCTCGGCCTCGGTGAGGACGATGGTCGAGTGCTCCAGCCGCGCGCCCAGCTCGGTCACCCGGGTCTGCGCGGACTCCAGGCGCTCCATGATCTCCAGGACGACCTCTTCCAGGTCGCCCTGGCGCTTGGCGAGCGAGCCGATCTCGTGCTGGAGGTTCTCCAGGTCCTTCGGCGAGGTGATCGCGCCGGAGTCCAGCCGCTGCTGGTTGCGGGCGGACCGGGCGCGGACCTGCTCGACGTCCTGCTCGGCCTTGGTCAGCTCACGGGCGGTGTCGCCCTGCTGGGCCTGGGCGGCGACCACCAGGTCCTTGAGCGCGGTGTGGTCGGCGGTGGCCTTCTCGATCTCGGCGTGCTCGGGCAGGCTGCGACGCCGGTGGGCCAGCTGGTCGAGCTTCGAGTCGATGGCCTGGAGGTCGAGCAGGCGGATCTGGTCGGCGGGCGCGGCGTTCAAGCGGAGAGCTCCTGTGAATCGGGTCAGGCGGTGAAGGACATGGGGGCGTGCGCGGTCCACGGGTCGGTGACCCGGTGGGAGACCTTGGTCTCCACGGCCCAGCCGGACGCGTCGGCGGCCCGGTGCAGAGCCCGCTCGGCCAGGGTGAGCCAGGGCCACTCGGTGGCCCAGTGCGCGGCGTCGACCAGCGCGACCGGCGACGCCTCGGCGGCCTCGGAGGCCGGGTGGTGGCGCAGGTCGGCGGTGAGGTAGGCGTCCACGCCGGCCGCCCGCACCTCGGCGAAGAAGCTGTCGCCCGAGCCGCCGCACACCGCGACCCGGCCGACCAGCCGGTCCGGGTCGCCGGAGATCCGGACGCCGGCGGCGGTGGCCGGCAGGCCGGCGGCGACCTGCGCGGCGAAGGCGGAGAGGGTGAGCGGGGGCTCCAGCAGGCCGATCCGCCCGGTACCGCGACGGCCCAGCGGGTCGGTCGGGTCCGGGATCAGCGGGCCGGTGACCCGCACTCCGACGGCCTCGGCGAGCGCGTCCGAGACGCCCGGGTCGGCGTGGTCGGCGTTGGTGTGCGCGACGTGCAGGGCGATCCCGTGCCGGATCAGGGTGTGCACGACCCGGCCCTTGAAGGTGGTGGCGGCGACGCTCGTGGTGCCGCGCAGATAGAGGGGGTGGTGGGTGACCACCAGGTCGGCACCCCACTCGACGGCCTCGTCGACGACCGTCTGCACGGGGTCGACGGCGAACAGCACGCGACGGACCTCGGCCTGAGGGTCTCCGCAGACCAGGCCGACGGCGTCCCAGGACTCCGCCCACTGCGGCGGGTAGACCTCTTCGAGCGCGGTGATGACGTCGGACAGTTTCGGCACCTGTCGAGACTACCGTGCGCGCGGGGGCGGTCGGGCCGCCGGCCGGGCCGCGGCCCGCTGTGCGGCGGGGGCGCGGCGGACGCCCGGGTGCGCGTCAACCTGCGGTTCGAGGTGTTCGGACGGCGCCCCGGGGGCGCCGCGCGCCGGGGTGCCGGGCGGGCGCTGCTCACACCGGCCCGTTCGCACATATTCGAAACCCGTTCCAGATCACCCTTACGAGTGAAGTGACCGCCTTCGCGTTGAGCCTCCCCCGTCTCGAAAGTAACTTCAGTTCTGCGAACGGGAGTTGCCCCGACCCGGGGGGTCGGGACGGCGCTCCGCCGAAGAGCGGGTCCAGGTGTGACCGGGCCCGGGGCGGACGCGGCCGGGGCGGCGCTCCCGTACTTCCGAGAAACCGATCAGGCCGTGGCCGTGCGCCCGGGTGCCGGAGCAGTGGGCACCGGCGGGCGGCGGCCGAGACGAAGGGGTGTGAATGCGGATGGGGGCGGGCACATCGCTGCGTACGGCCGGGGACAGGGGATCGGCGGGCCACGGGCCGGATGCGGCCGGCCCGTGGCCGGAGGTCGCGCGGACGGCGCTGGCCGGCGCCGGGGGCCGGGGAGGCGGCGACTGGGACGTCACCGTCGAGGGCTTCTGGTGCACGGCCAGGCCGACCGCGGGAGGCGTCCCGGAAGAGCCCGCAGGACAGGGCTGGAAGCTGCACGTCAGCGCGGCGTCCGAGGTCGGCGGCGCGGTGCTGGCGGCCGTCGCCGGAGTGCTGGCCGGCGACCCGTGCACCTTCAAGTTCGCCGCCGGTCCGGAGCGGCTGCACGAGCTCAACTCCCGTAACAGCGACCGGGGATCTGCGGGCAAGTTCATCACCGTCTACCCCCGGGACGACGAGCAGTTCCGGCGGCTCGCCGCCGCGCTGCACCGGGCGACGGCCGGCCGGCCCGGCCCGGTGGTGCTCTCCGACCGGCCGTACCGGCCCGGCAGCCGGGTCCACTACCGGTACGGCGCCTTCGCGGCCCGCGCCGAGCTGGGCAACGACGGCGCGTACCGGTCGATCCTGCACGGACCCGCCGGGGAGCGGGTCGAGGACGTGCGCGGCGCCTCGTACCGCTGCCCGCCGTGGGCGCGCGACCCGCTGGCGGGCGGCCCTCCGGACGGCGGCGGTGAGCGCGGGCCGGCCACCGGTACGCCGAAGCCGGCCGCCGCGAAGCGGGCCGGCGGGGTGCTGCTCGCCGGACGGTACGCGCTCACCGCCGCCGTCCGGCACGGCGCCAAGGGCGGCGTCTTCCTCGGACGGGACGCGGGCGGCGGCGCGGAGGTCGTGGTCAAGCAGGCCCGCGCGCACATCGAGGTCGACCGCTCCGGCACCGACGCCAGGACGGCACTGCGCCACGAGGCCGCGATGCTGGCCCGGCTGGACGGGCAGGGGCTGGCGCCGCGCCCGGTCGAACTGATCGAGCAGGACGACTCGCTGTTCCTGGTGCAGGAACGAATCGCCGGGCAGCCGCTGGGCGCCTGGGTCGCCGCACGGCTGCGGCGCGACGGCAGCCCGGACGTGGACTGGGCCGAGGCCGGACCGCTCGCCCACGCCCTGCTCGACCTGGTCGAGCGGGTGCACGCCCAGGGGCTGGTGCTGCGCGACCTCTCCCCCGGCAACGTGCTGGTCCGGCCCGACGGCTCGCTGCGGCTGGTGGACCTGGAGCTGGCCGCCGAGGCCGGCACCCGGGCCGGTTCGGCCGGCACCCCCGGCTACCGCGCACCCGAACAGGGGCCTGGGCGGCTCGCCCTGGTGACCGACGGCAGCCGCAGGGCCGAGCCGGCCGCCGATCTGTACGCGCTCGGCGGGCTGTTCTTCCTGCTCGCCACCGGTCACGATCCACTGCTCCCCGAGGACCTGCCGCACGCCCGCCCGGTCGCCGACCGCCTGGGCCGCTGGCTCGCCCTCGCCGCCCGGGCCGGCGGCACCGCCCGGCGGCTCGCCCCGGTCGTCCTCGGGCTCCGGGCGCGGGAGCCGGAGCGGCGCTGGAGCCTCGACGAGGCACGGGCGGCGCTCGCGGCCGGGCCCGAGCCCACCAGCGGACCCATGGACGGACCCGCGCGGACCGAGACGACCGCCCGGGAGCGCGACGCGGCCGTCGTCGACCGGGTGCTGCACGACGGGCTGCGGCATCTCGCCGTGAGCGCCACACCCGAGCGGCCGGACCGGCTCTGGCCCGTCGTGCCGGCCGGGCAGCGGTCGGACCCGTGCAATGTGCAGCACGGCGCCGCCGGGGTGCTCGCCCTGCTCGCCCGGGCGGCGCTCGCCGACGGGCTGCCGGACGGGATACGCGCGGAGGCCCGGCGGACGGCGCGGACCGCCGCCGAGTGGATCGAGCGCCGGTGCGCCGCCGAGCCGGTCGTCCTGCCCGGGCTGCACTTCGGCCGCTCCGGCGTCGCCTGGGCACTGCTCGACGCCGCCGGGGCCCTGGCCGACCGCCCGCTCGCCGAGCGCGCCACCGCCCTGGCCCGCCGGATCCCGGTGACCTGGCCCAACCCGGACGTCTGCCACGGCGCGGCCGGCTCCGGCCTCCTCCAGCTCCGCCTCTCCGCGGCACCCTTGCCCGAGGGCGCCGACGGGAACGACGACGCCGGTGCGAACGACGACGGCCGGGAGTTCCTGGACCGGGCCGCCCGCTGCGGGCACGCGCTGCTCGCCGCCGCCCGGCGCGAGCCGTACGGCACGGTCTGGCCGGTGCCGCGCGACTTCGACTCGGCGCTGGCCGGGATCACCCACCTCGGATTCGCCCACGGGGTCGCCGGGATCGGCGCCTTCCTGCTCGCCGCCGCCGAGGCCACCGGCGACGCGGCGCTGCTCGCCGGCGCCGCCGAGGCCGGGCGCACCCTCGCGGCCACCGCCCGCCGGGGCGACGGCGACAACGGCGACGGCGCACCGTGGACCGCCTGGTGGCCGCAGAGCGCGGGCGACCCGGAGCACGTCCGGCTGGCGCACTGGTGCAGCGGCTCCTCCGGCGCCGGCAGCTTCCTGATCCGGCTCTGGCAGGCCACCGGCGACGCCACCGCGTACGAACTCGCCCTCGCCGCCGGGCGGGCGGTGCTGGCCGGGCGCTGGCACAGCGGTGTCAGCGCCTGCCACGGGCTGGCCGGCGGCGGCGAGTACCTGCTCGACCTGGCCGAGGCCACCGGTGAGGCGGAATTCCGCTCCGGGGCCGAGGAGTTGGCGCAGCTGATCGCCGCCAGGTCGGCCCTGCGGGACGGACTGCTGGTGCTGCCGGACGAGACCGGTACCGGCTGCGCCACCGCGTACGGCACGGGCACGGCGGGCGCGCTCGCCTTCCTGCTGCGGCTGCGGCACGGCGGCCCCCGGCTCTGGGTGGACCCGGTGCCGCCCGCCGCGGCCCGCCACCCCCGGACGACCGGCCGCACCCGGCCGGGCCCGAACGAGACGAGTGCGGCATGAACGTGGCCACCCGTTCCGCGACGCAGGCCCTGCGTCGCCTCAGCTTCACCTTCGCGGCCGGCGGCAGCCACGCGGCCTGTCTGGCCTCCGCCGCCGACGGCGGCTGGTACGCGGAGAGCTGGCACCTGCCGCCGGTCGGGCCCGCCCTGCCGACCCCGCTGCCGCTGCCCGGGAACCGGTCCGAGAGCCTGCGCTCGCAGCTGATCGCGCTGCCGGACGGCTCGGTGCTGGTCTGCCGGCACGACGGCGAACGGCACGACCTGGTGCAGCTCCGGGCCTCCGTGGACGGCCGTGAACCAGCCACCATGGAAAGGCAGTTGGCCTCCATCCGGATGCCCGGACTGCGGCTGCTGCCGATCCCGGCGGCCCCGGGCGACCCCCGTCCGCCGAACGCCGCCCGCGCGCCGGTCGCGCTCGTCCTGGGCACCGACACCCGGCCTGCCACCACCGTGTGGCTGGTGCGCGCCGACGGCAGCGAGCCCCAACAGCTCGCCGAGATCCCCGGGTTGCACGGCGGCGGCGTCTGGCTCGACCACACCGGGGCCCTGCTGGCGCTCGACCGGGTCAGCGCCGGAACCGTCCGCACCGTGGTACTGGATCTGCGCAACGGCACGGTCAGCCCGCTGCTGGAGATCGGCGAGCGCAGCAACGACCGGCTGGTGCTGTTCGACCCGGACAGCCGCTTCGCGATGGTGCGCAGCGACGCGCCCGGCACCGACCGGCTCGGCTGGGGCGTGCTGGGCGGGGACGCACCGCTGCGGTTCCCGGACCGGCTGCACATGGCGGGCATGTTCCTGCGGCCGGTCGCCCTGCGGCCCGCGCCGGACGGGGCCCGGGTGGTCGTCCAGATCGACCACGGCGCCGGCTCGGCGCTCGCCCTGTGGCAGCCCGCCGCCGGGCGGCTGGACCCGCTGCCGGTGCCGCCCGGCCGGCTCGGCGCGGTCGGGCACTGGTCGGCGGCGGGACTGCGGCTGCCGTACTCGTCGCCCGACCACCCGGCCGCGCTGGCCACCCTGGACGTGGACGCGCTGCTGCGGCACGGCCCGCCCACCGCCGTGTCCGGACCGGTGCCGCTGCCCCTGCAACTGGCGCCGCTCGGCTCGGGGCTGCCCGGTCCGTGGCGGGACACCATCCTGCCCTGGCAGCCCGGCGCACCGCGCGTCTCCCGGACGCCGCTGCCCGGCTGGCGGCTGGACGGCAGCACCCCGCCGTGCGACGGCGGCCGCTGGCAGCCCGCGCAGAGCCTCGAACTCGCCGGACCGGCCGGGCCGATGGAGGCCGTGGTGTACGGCGGCGACGGCTGGCTGAGCAGCCCGCACCTGGTGCTCGCACTGCACGGCGGCCCGGCGGACGCCTGGCGGCTGGAGTTCGATCCGGCACTGCAGCGGATGGCGGCCGAGGGCCTGGCCGTGGTGGCGCCCAACCAGCGCGGCTCCACCGGTTACGGGGTGGCGCACGCGATGGCCATCCGGGGCGCCTGGGGCGGTCCCGACCTCGACGACATCCTGTACCTGCTGGAGGGCATCGCCGGTCAGCGCGCCGCGCTGGGCCTGGAACCGCCGGCCCTGTTCGGCGTCAGCTACGGCGCGTTCCTGGCCCTGCTGGCGGCCGCGCACGCGCCCGCCGATCAGGTCGCGCGCTGCGCGGTGGTCGCACCGTTCCTGTCCGGCGGCCGGCTGCTGGCCGAAGCGGCGCCCCCCGTCAGGGCGTTGACGACCCGGCTGGGCGGCGGCGAGCCGATCGAGGACGCCCGCGGACCACGGGACGTGCTCCAGCTCGCGCACCGGCTGAGCGCACCGCTGCTGGTGGTGCACGGGGACCGGGACGAGGTCGTCCCGGTGAGCCAGTCCCGTTCGCTGCGGCACGAGCTGCTGCGGATCGGACGCACCGAGGGCGCCGACTTCCGGTACGTGGAGGCGGCCGGCGCCGGGCACGAGGTGCTGGCCGAGGAGGGCGCGGCCGTGCTCCACGAACTGCTGGCCGCCTTCCTGCGGACCGGCCGGCCGGGGTAACCACCCGGCCCCACAGACTCCCGGGCCTTGCGGCCCGGGGACGGACCCCGGCGCGGCGGACCGAGCCGCCCGGGGAGCAACACCCGACGCCCGCAGAGCAGATCGCGGCGGGCGGAAGTACCAGGGGAGGAACCCGATCATGGAGAACATGGTGGACTTCGAGACCGACCTCGCGGCGCTCCAGGAGCTGCCGGAGACCGAGTCCGTCGAGCTGACCGGCCACGGCGGCGGCTGCCAGTACACCTGTCTCATCCTGACCTGCCTGATCTTCACGATCAGCTAGTCACGCGGCACCCGCGGGCGCCGTTCCCGCCTGTCCGGACAGGCGGGGACGGCGCCGTCCTGCTTCCCGGCGACCCGTTCGCCCTCCTCCTCGTTCTTCTTCGTCCACTCGACTTCGCCCCCTCTCCTTCGACCACTCACCCGACGGGAGCCCTTCATGCCCCGCCGCCCCACCACCGGCTGGACCCTCGCGCTGGCGGTCGCCCTGCCCGTCGAGGCCGCCACCACGCTGGCCCTGCCCGCCACCCTCGCCGGGGCCGTCGACGCCGCGCTCGACCGTGAACCCGGGCCCGGCGCCCTCGTTCTGCTCGTCCTCGTCCTGGGGACGGCCGCCGCCGCCAACGCGGTCGCCGCCGCGGCCGGTCCGGCCTGCGCGGCCGAGGCCACCGCCGCCCTGCGGGCACGGCTGGTCCGCCGGCTGCTCGCCCTCGGCCCCGGCGGCCGGCTGCTCCGCGGCGGGCCGCCCCCCGGCGACCTGGCCGCGCGCCTGGTGGGCTCCGCCGCCGACGCGGGCGGCCGGCTGCCCGCCGCCCTCGGCGCCGCCACCGCGCTGTTCACCTCGGCCGGCGCGATCGTCGGGCTCGGGGTGCTGTCACCCTGGCTGGCACTGGCCTTCTTCGCCGGGGTGGTGCCCGGAGTGGTGCTGATCAGGCTGTTCCTGCGGGAGGCCGGGCAGGTGTTCGTCCGTTACCAGGAGGTCCAGGCGGACCTCGCCGCCCGGCTCACCGGTGCGCTGACCGGGCTGCGCAGCATCCACGCGGCCGGCGCCGAGCGGCGCGAGGCGGTCCGTGTCCTGGCGCCGCTGCCCGCGCTCTCGGCGGCCGGGCACGCGCTCTGGTCCGCCCAGCGCCGGACGGCGTGGCAGGCGACGCTGCTGATCGCCGTGGTCGAGGTCGCGGTGCTGGCCACCGCCGGCGCGCAGGTGGCGGCGGGCGCGCTGGCGCCCGGGTCGCTGGCCGCGGCGGCGGGCTGGGCGGCGCTCGGGGCCGGGCTGTTCGAGCAGATCGAGGCGCTGGTCGGGGTGGCCCACGCGCGGGCCGGGCAGGCCCGGGTCGACGAACTGTTCGCCCTCGCCCCGGCGGCCACCGGGGCGCGCGCCCTGCCGGACGGCGGCACCGGCGAGCTCGTCTTCCGGGGCGTGGTGGTGCGCGAGGGCGGCCGGGTCCTGCTCGGACCGGTCGATCTCACCGTGCCGGGCGGCCGCACGGTCGCCCTGGTCGGCAGCTCCGGCAGCGGCAAGTCGCTGCTGGCGGCCCTGCCCGGCAGGCTGCGCGACCCGGACGAGGGCCGGGTGCTGATCGACGGCGTCCCGGTGGACGAACTGGCCGCGTCCGAGCTGCGCCGCGCCGTCGGCCACGCCTTCGAACGGCCCGTACTGGTCGGCCGGACGGTGCGCGAGGCGCTGGACGGCGCCGGCCCCGAACAGGCCGCGGCGGCCCGCGCGGACGGCTTCCTGCGGCGGCTGCCCAAGGGCTGGGACACCCCGCTGAACGAACTGCGAATATCCGGCGGAGAGCTTCAACGCCTCGGACTGACAAGGCTGTTGGCGCACCCCACCCGGGTGGTGGTGCTGGACGACGCCACCTCGGGGCTCGACCTCGCCACCGAGTACCAGGTGACCGAGGCCCTCGACCGCGCCACCCATGGACGAACCCGACTGGCGGTCGCCCACCGCGGCACGGTGGCCGCCCGCGCCGACCTGGTCGCCTGGCTCGACGGCGGCCGGCTGCGCGCCCTCGCCCCGCACTCCGAACTGCTGGCCGACCCCGACTACCGCGCCGTCCTCTCCGGCGCGGCCCTCTCCGGCGCCGCCCTCGACGCGGCCACCGCCTGATGGGCCGCCACAGCTCCCCGCGCGCCGGGGCCCGCCGGTTCCTCGTCGCCCGCTCCCCCGGGTGGGCCCTGCTGGCCCACCGGCTCGCCACCACCCGGGGGCCGCTGCTCCGGCTGCTGGCCTGGTCCGGAGCGGAGGCGGTGCCGCCGCTGCTGTCCGGGCTGATGGTGTCGGCCGCCGTGGACCAGGGCTTCCTCGCCGGGCGGCCCGGTGTCGGAGTGGCCTGGCTGGCCGGGTTCGGGGCGGCGACCGCCGTCCGCGCCTATGCGGCGCGGGCCGGGTTCCCGCATCTGGCGGCCGTGGTCGAGCCGCTGCGGGACGCCCTGGTCGAGCGGGTGGTCCGGGGTGCGCTCGCCCGCTCGCACGCCGACCCGGCCGAGGTCGCCCGGCTCACCGAACAGGTCGAATCCGCCCGCCAGTTGACCGCCACCCTGCTGCGCACCCTGCGCGGCGTCGGGGTCACCCTGGTGGCCGCCCTGGCCGGTCTGGCGCTGCTCGCGCCGGCCGTGCTGCCGCTGGTCCTGCTGCCGCTGCTCGCCTCGGGCGCGCTCTTCGCCCGCCTGCTGCGCCCGCTCGTGGCCCGCCGCCGGGCCGTGGTGCTCGCCGAGGAACGCCTGGCCGCCGATGCCGCGCCCGCCCTGCACGGGCTGCGCGACATCCAGGCGACGGGCGCGGACCGGCGGGTCGCCGAGGCGCTGACGGCGACCGCCGAGGCGAGCGCGGCCGCCTCCCGCGCACTCGGCCGGGCCGCCGCGCTCCGCTCCCTGGTGGTCGCGCTCGGCGGGCGGCTGCCCGTTCTCGCGGTGGTCGCGGCCGCGCCCTGGCTGCTCGACGAGGGCGGGCTGACGGCCGGTGAGCTGCTCGGCGTCACCACCTATCTGCTGCAACAACTCGACCCGGCGGTGCGGACGCTGGCCGGTACGGTCGGCGGCTGGCTGCTGGGCCTCGCGGTCGTACTGGACCGCCTGGCCGCCACCTCCCCCGACCCGGCCGAACACGACCCGGCCGAACACGAACCGGCCGAACACGAACCGGCCGGGCCCGAAGCGCCCCGGCCCGGCCCGGCCGAGCCGCCCTGCGCACCTGCGGCGGCGGCCACCGCCACCGTCCGGCTCACCTCCCTGTGCTACGCCCACGGCCCGGGCGCCGAGCCGGTGTTCGCGAACCTCGACGTGACGACGGCCCCAGGCGAGCACCTGGCCGTGGTCGGCCCGAGCGGAACGGGAAAGTCCACCCTCGCCGCGCTGCTGGCCGGCCTGCTCGCACCGCTCGGCGGCGGGCTGACCGTGGCCGGCGTCCGCCCGCACACCCTCCCCGGCCCCGAACGCGCCCGCCTGGTGGCGCTCCTGCCGCAGGAGGCGTACATCTTCCCGGGCCCGGTCCGCGCCAACCTGGCCTGGCTCGCCGCCCCCACCGAGGCCCGGCTCACCCACGCGGTCGAGCTGCTGGGCGCCGGAGCCCTCGTCGCCCGGCTGGGCGGCCTGGACGCCGTGATCGCCGACCCCGCCGCGCTCTCCGCCGGGGAGCGCCAACTGCTGGCACTGGTACGGACCTATCTCTCCCCCGCGCCCGTCGTGGTTCTCGACGAGGCCACCTGCCATCTGGACGCCGCCGCCGAGGACCGGGTCGAACGGGCCTTCGCCGCCCGGCCGGGAACGCTCGTCGTGGTGGCGCACCGGCTCGGTTCGGCCCTGCGCGCGGACCGCGTCCTGCTGCTGGACGGCGGGCGCGGCGTCCTCGCGCGCCACGGCGACCTCCAGGTGCTGTCCCCGCTCTACCGCGAACTGGTCGGCCACTGGTGGGGGTCGGCAGGCCCGCGCGGTGCCGCGCCGGTCACCGGGCACCCGTCATGATCTCGATAGGATCTCGCCCGTTCCGGCCGTTATGGTGGCCGGGACGCGGGCCGTGATCACCGGCTGTGGCGCGCTTCCGGCGCCCGACCAGGCGCCCGATCGCGCCCGCGGCGCCGGCCAGGCGCCGAAGCACCTGCACCCTCGCACGGAAAAGACGATTCTGATGTCCGACACCCTCACCGACACCACCGGACCCACGACCCTCGGGACCGACGCCGACGAGACCACGGCCGAGGACAGCGCGTCGCACGGTCGTCACCGCGGCCGTTCCGCCGCCGACGACCGTCCCGAGGCCGACCCGCACGGCCGCCACCGGCTCGGCGCCGGTACCGACCGGGGCTGACCGAAGCCGCACGCGGCGCAGGCCGAACGGGACAGGGCCCGCCGACCACGGCGGGCCCTGTCCCGTTCGGCCTGCGCAACCGCCGTCAGTCGAACGTCACCACCGTCCGCAGCGCCTCGCCGCTCCGCATCTGCGCGACGGCCTCGTTGACGTCCGCCAGCCCGACCCGGTGGGTGACCATCCCGGCCAGGTCGATCCGCCCGGCCCGCCACAGCCCGGTCACCAGTGCGATGGTGCTCGGCACGGACGCGCCGCCGTACAGCGAGGGCAGCAGCCGCTTCTCGTTGAAGAACAGCTCGCCCATGCCGAACTGCGCCAGGTCGTCCTGCGCCCCGGCGCCGATCACCACCACCGCGCCACCGCGCCGGGCCGCCTCGTACCCGGCCCGGACGGTGGCCGCGCGGCCGACCGCCTCGAAGACGTAGTCGTACCCGCCGCCCGGCAGGGCCTTGGCGGCGGCCTTCAGCTCCTCGGGGGCGAGGGCGTCGGTGGCACCGAAGGCGAGCGCCCGCTCCCGCCGCGAGACGACCGGGTCGACGACGGTGATCCGGCCCGCGCCGCAGACCCGGGCGCCCTGCACGGCCGCGACGCCCACCCCGCCCGCGCCGAGCACCGCGACCGAGGCACCCGGCTCGACCCGGGCGGTGTTGACCGCCGCGCCGACGCCCGTGGTCACCCCGCAGCCGATCAGGGCGGCCGACTCGTACGGCAGGTCGGCCGGCACCACGATGACCGCGTCCTGGTCGACCACCACCTCCTCGGCGAACGCGCCGGTGCCGTAGAAGCCCGAGGCCTCCACCGGGCCGTCCGGGCCGCCGTCACCGAAGCGGAAGGCGGGCGCGCCGAGCCGCCGCAGGCTGGCCACGCACAGGTGGCCGCGCCCGCGCCCGCAGTGGGCGCAGCGGCCGCAGGGCGCCATCCAGCAGAGCACCACCCGGTCCCCGACGGCGACGCCGCTCACGCCCTCGCCGACCTCCAGCACGTCCCCGGCGCCCTCGTGGCCGGGGACGAACGGCGCGGGCTGCGGCAGCACGCCGCTCATCGCCGAGAGGTCGGAGTGGCAGAGGCCGGCCGCCCGCAGGCGGACCCGTACCTTGCCGGGGCCGAAGCCGACCGCCAGCACGTCGTCGCGGACGTCGAGCGTGTCCTGGCCGGTCTTGTGCAGGATGGCTGCGCGCATGGAGCTGCTCCCGAGGTCCCCGCGGATCGGTGGTCGGGCCGATTCTGGCACGCCTCGCCCGTCCGGACTGGAACGCGTTCCACCCACCCGGCGGAACCCGGGTGCGTGGTGTCGGCCCCCACTGGCATGATCATCCGCCGTGTCCACACCTGTCACGACCACCGCCGACTCCGTCCGGACCTGCCCGCGCTGCGCCGCGCGGCTGGACGCCGACCCGCGCTTCACCGTCTGGTGCCCCCGGTGCGAGTGGAACCTCGCACCGGAGCCCGAGGCCGAGCCCACGGAGAAGAGCGGGGCCGCACGCACCCGGGCCGTCCGGCGCGAACAGGCCGCCGCCGACCGGGCCGAGCAGCTCTACCGGGAGCTCGCCGCCGGGCGCGGCACCGCCACCGGCCGGCGCGACTGGCTCGCCGCGGCCGCCGTCGCCGCCGTCGTCCACCTGGCCACCGCCGCCCTGTTCGGCTGGGCGCTCTGGCTGCTCGTCACCGGGAACACCCCGCTCAGGTGCCTGGGCGCGGCCGCCCTCGCGGTCGTCGTCCTGCTGCGCCCGAGGCTCGGCCGGGTGCCGCGCGACGAGCATCTGCTGGACCGCCGCCGGGCGCCCGCCCTGTACGGCCTGGCGGACCGGATCGCCGCGCAGCTCGGGACGGGGCCGGTCGGCGTGATCCGGATCGACGGGTCGTTCAACGCGAGCATCGGGGTGGTGGGGCTGCGCCGGCGGACCGTTCTCACCCTCGGTCTGCCGCTCTGGGAGGCGCTCGACGAGCAGCAGCGGATCGCCCTGCTCGGCCACGAGTTCGCCCACCGGGTCAACGCCGACCACCGGCGCGGCCTCTGGCTCTCCTCCGCGATCGGCGCACTGGCGCACTGGCACGACCTCGCCCGGCCGCGCGAGCACCCCGGGTAGCCGGGCGGCCTGCGGCTGCTGTTCCAGTTCGCCGAGCTGATCAGCGGCGCGGTGCTGCACGGCCTCGCCTGGCTGTTCTGGCGGGCCCTGCTGCTGCTCGACCGGCTCACCGCCCGGGCCGGGCAGCAGGCCGAGTACCACGCGGACACCCTCGCCGCGCGGACCGCGTCCACCGAGGCGGCCCGCGGGATGCTGGAGACCCTGCTGCTCGGCGGGGCCGTCGGCACCCTGGTCACCCGGCTGCGGGCCGACCACCAGAACCGCCCCCGGGCGGGCCGCCGCGGCATGGCCGCCCGCGCCGGGGCCGCCCGGGCCGGGGCAGCGCACGCCGAGGCAACGCGCGACCTGACCCCGGCCTCCGACGCGCTCTGGGAGCGGCTGCGCGACCACCTCGCCGCCGTCCCCCCGCTGGAGCGCGAGCGGCTGCGGCGCCGCTCCGCCCTGGACCGGTGCGCCGTGGACGCCACCCACCCGCCGACCCATCTCCGGCTGGCGCTGCTCGAACGGTCCACGCCGGTACCGGCTGCCATCACCGCGACCCCCGCCGAGTTCACCGCCATCACCGCCGAGCTGGCCCCTCACCGCGAACGCGTCGCCCGCGTCCTGCTGGCGGGCTGACGGCGGACGGGCCGGCCACGGACGGGCGGCGGGCAGGTGGGCGGGACACCCCGGCGTACCGTCCAGTAGGGTCCGACGGCGGGCGGTACCGCCCACCGACCCCCGGCAAGGAGCGCACCATGTCCGACGTCCTGGAGAGCACCCGCCCGACGCCCGAGGTGCTGTCGGCGTTCGAGGCGGCGACCGGGTTCATGCCGGTGGACGAGGGCCTGGCGCTGTACGCGGCGGCGGTGACGGCGGCCCGCCGGACCGGTCTGCCGGTGCTGGAGATCGGCACGTACTGCGGCCGCTCGGCGATCCTGCTGGCCGCCGCCGCCCGGGAGACCGGCACGGTGGCGCTGACCGTCGACCACCACCGCGGCTCCGAGGAGCAGCAGCCCGGCTGGGAGTACCACGACCCGACGCTGGTGGACCGGGAGGTGGGCCGGATGGACACGCTCCCCCGGTTCCGCCGCACCCTGCACGCGGCCGGGCTGGAGGAGCACGTGGTCGCCCTGGTCGGCCGCTCCCCGCAGATCGCGGCGCTCTGGGGCGGCCGGCTCGGCCTGGTCTTCATCGACGGCGGCCACACCGACGAGCACGCCACCGGCGACTACGAGGGCTGGGCGCCGCACCTGGCGCCCGGGGGCCTGCTGGTGGTGCACGACGTCTTCCCCGACCCGGCGGACGGCGGCCAGGCGCCGTACCGGGTGTATCTGCGGGCGCTCGCCGAGGGGTTCGAGGAGGTCTCGGTGACGGGCTCGCTGCGGGTGCTGCGGCGCGCCGCGGGCTGAGGCCGCGGGCATCCGCCGGGGTCCCAGGATCGACGGACCGTCCCACGGGCGGCGGCGGATGCTCTAACGTCGTGCCGGGGCTGTCGGGCGGGGGCTCGAACGGTACGGTGTCCGCGCGGCGTACGGGGCGCCCGCGGCAGCGGCAGCGGCACCAGACAGAGCATCGGGCAGACGGTGGGGGCTAGCGCAATGACGGATCGGCACAACACCGCGCCGGCGGTCTGGGATCCCACCGCGCGCGGCGGCGCCGGCGGCTGGGTGCGCGGCCCGCAGCAGCAGCCCGCACCCCCGGCAGCCACACCCCCGCCCGCCGCACCGCCCGCCGCACCGCCACAGCCGGCCGGCCCGTACCCGGGCCCGGGCCCGGTGGACGGCGGCTACGACGCCCCGACCGCCCCCCTCCACCTCGGGGCCACCCCGCCCGCCACGGGCTTCCCCGGCCACGCGGCCCCCCAGGCCTCCGGCGGCTACGGCTACCCGCAGCCCCCGGCCCCGCCCGCCGGCCCGCCGCAGCCCCCGTACGGCTACGGCCCGTACCCCGGGCAGCCGCAGCCGGACTACCCGGCCGGCTACGAGGACCTCGACGACGAGGACAGCGGCCGCAACAAGCGGGCGCCGCTGCTGATCGGCTTCGCGCTGCTGGTCGTCCTGGCACTCGGCGGCGGCCTCTTCTGGGCGGTGCGGGACGACGGCTCCACGAAGGACCAGGCCGCCCCCGCCCCGCCCGCCGCCACCGACACCACGCCCGCCGGGAACCCGCCGGCGCCCGCACCGGGCGGGGCGGCCACCACGCCGCCGGGCCCCACCGACTCCGCCTCGGCGAGCCCGGGCGCGAGCCCCACCGCCGGTGCGGCCGGCCCCGGCGCGCAGGCCCAGGCCAAGGCGCTGGACGACCTGCTGGCCCAGGGCGAGAGCGCGAAGGCGCCGATCGGCAGCGCGGTCGCCAAGGTGAGCAGCTGCCCGTCCAAGGCCGACATCGAGAGCGCGGCGCAGGTCTTCGACACCGGCGCCAAGCAGCGCGACGAACTGCTCCGCAAGCTCGGCGCCCTGACCGTCACCGACCTGCCCGGCGGCGCGGACGCGACGCAGTCGCTGAAGTCCGCCTGGCAGCTCTCCGCCGACATCGACCGGGCGTACGCGAGCTGGGCGCGCACGGTCGCGGCCCAGGGCTGTTCCGGAACGGCCCCGGCCACCGCCGACAAGAAGCACGCCGACGAGCTCAACCCGCAGGCCACCCAGGCGAAGAAGGACTTCGTGACGAAGTGGAAGGCGATCGCCGACACCTTCGGTCTGACCCCGCGGACCCAGGACAGGATCTGACCCGCCAGTGACCCGCACCACCCGCACCACCCCCGATCGCACCGGCCCGAACGGGGAGCCGTCCCGCCGCTCCGCCCTGCTGCGCGCCACCACCGTGGCCGGGGCGGTGGTGCCGCTCTGCCTGGCCGGCTGGCTGGGCTGGCGGGCCGTCCACCACGACACCCCGGCGGGCGCCGCCGCACCGGCGGTCACCTCTCCGGAGGCCGCACCGCCGGACCCGTCCGCCACCGAGGCGACCCCGGTCCCCTCGGACACCCCGGCCCCGTCCGGCCCCCCGAGCCCCTCGGACACCCCGGCCGCCGCCGAGACCCCGGCGGCACCAACGGCACCGACGACACAGGCAGCGTCAACGGCCCCCACCTCGCTGACCGGCCGCACCGTCCTGCTCGACCCGGGCCACAACCCCGGCAACTTCACCCATCCCACCGAGATCAACCGCCAGGTCGACGTCGGCAACGCCCGCAAGGAGTGCGACACCACCGGCACCTCCACCGACGCCGGCTACACCGAGGCCGAGTACACCCTGGACGTGACCCGCCGGGCCCGCGCGATCCTGACCGCCCGGGGCGCCACCGTGGTCCTGGCCCACGAGGGCGACCGCCCGTGGGGGCCGTGCGTCGACGAGCGCGCCCGGGCCGGCGCCCAGGCGCACGCCGACGTGGCGGTCTCCGTGCACGGGGACGGCGGCCCGGCCGGCGGCAGCGGCTTCCACGTGATCATGCCCGCCCGGGTGGTCGCCGGTAAGGCGGACAACTCCGCGATCGTCGCCCCCTCGCACCGGCTCGGCCTGCTGCTGCGCGACTCCTTCCGCACGGCGACCGGTGAGCCGTACGCCGACTACATCGCGAGCGAGGGCCTGGACACCCGCTCCGACCTCGGCGGACTGAACCTCTCGGCCGTGCCGAAGGTGTTCATCGAGTGCGGTAACATGCGCAACCCGACGGACGCCGAACGGATGACGGACCCTCAGTGGCGCCAGCAGGCCGCCCAGGGCATCGCGGACGCGCTGACCACGTTTCTGACCGCGCGTTAGCAGGCCCGCGCGCCGGTCCGGACCGCGTGGTTTGCAACGACTTCGCCCCATTCCCGAGCCCGCTGTGCGCCCGCGGGGCGGTTGGCCCTAGGCTCTTGGTCCGTTCGGCAGTTTTCCGGCCGGTCGGACGGCCGCCCAACCGGGCCGTCCACGACAACACCACGAGGGGAACGTTAGTGAATCTGCGCGCTCTCAGCAGGGGAGACGCCGCCGTCGCAGGTGCGGCCGTCCTGCTCGCCATCTCATCCTTCCTGCCGTACTGGACCGTGGACTGCAAGGGTCGGTACTGCGGGGACACGTCCAAGAACGCGTGGGACACCATCCTGTTCCCCGTCCTGCCCTCCGTCTTCCTGCTCGGCATCCTCGCCGCGGTGCTGATCCTGGTGCAGCGTTTCCAGGGTGCCGCCGCGACCAGCCGCCAGGTGCTCGGCCTGCGGCTGGACCAGTGGGGCATCGCCTTCGCCGTCTCCGCGCTCTGGGCCGGAATCTGGGGCCTGGGCGGTGGCCCGGACGGCGTGAACCACGGCATCGGCGCCTGGCTCGCCGTCATCTCGCTGGTGGTCCTCGCCGGCGCCGCCGCGGCCGGTCCGCTGGTGCCCGCGCTGAAGGTCCCGCTGGTCACCGACCGCCCGGCCCCGGTGCAGGGCTACCCGGGCGGCTACCCGGCCCCGCAGGCCGGCCAGCCCGGCCAGTACGGCTACCCCGCGCCCGGCCAGGACGCGCACCAGGCGCCGGCCCCGGCGTTCGGCGGCCAGCCCGCCGGCTACGGCTACCCGCAGGACGCCTCCGCGCAGCAGGCGGCCCAGCAGGCTCCGGCGCCCGCCCAGACCGCCCAGGCCCAGGCCGCCCCGGTGCCGGCCCCGGCCCCGGCGTCCGACTTCGCGCCGTTCTGGTTCGCCGTCCCGGCGCCGCGTCCGCTGGCCCCGAAGGACAACCCGGTCGGCGCCCCGGTCGGCGAGCTGGTTCCCGGCACCTGGTACCTGGCGGTCGAGCAGCGCGGCGCCGCGCTGGTCGCGCAGCTCCAGGACGGCGCCCAGGGCGTGCTGGCCGACACCTCGGGCATCCAGCGCGGCTGACCCCGCCGTACCCGCACGACGCCGAAGGGGCGGGACCGGATTACTCCGGTCCCGCCCCTTCGGCGTGTGCGCGCGGGCTCAGCAGCAGTCCTGGACCACCAGCCCGGCGGGGAGCTGCTCGCCGCCGAAGACCGCCACCGTCGCCGGGTCGCCGCCGAGCGCGGCGACCGCCAGCAGCAGCGCCCCGGCGGTCCAGGTGGTGCGCTCCTCGGGCCAGACGGCGTCGTCCTCGAAGACGTAGCCGGTCCAGTAGGAGCCGTCGCTGTGCCGCAGCCGCTGGATCCAGCGCAGGATGTCCACCGCCCGGTCGGACTCGCCGACCGCCCAGAGCGCCATGGCCAGCTCGGCGCTCTCGCCGCCGGTCACCCACGGCCGGTCGCTGACGCAGCGCACCCCGAGGCCGGGGACGACGAAGCGGTCCCAGTCCCGTTCGATCCGCGCCACTGCGGCCGGGCCGCGCAGCGCGGTGCCGAGCACCGGGTAGTACCAGTCCATCGAGTAGCGGTCCTTGTCCAGGAACCGCTCGGGGTGGTGGGCGACGGCGTGCCGCAGCCGCCCGGCCGCGAGCTCCCAGTCGGGCTGCGGCTCCTCCAGGTAGTCGGCGAGGGCGAGGCCGCAGCGGAGCGCGTGCAGGATGCTGGACGAGCCGGTGAGCAGCGCCTCGTCGGTCGCCGCGCCGTGCTCGTCGAGCCGCCAGGGGATCGGGCCGCCGGGCAGCCGCAGCGAGACGATGAAGTCCAGGGCGCGTCTGACGACCGGCCAGATCCACTCCAGGAAGGTGTCGTCGCCGGTGCTGAGGTGGTGGTGCCAGACGCCGACGGCGATGTAGGCGCAGAAGTTGGTCTCCTTGGACGGGTTGGAGACCAGCCCGTCGGTGCCGCCGGGGCCGTAGCCGTACGCGGCGTACCAGGAGCCGTCGGGGTTCTGGTTGGCGGCCAGCCAGCGGTAGGCGGCCTCGGCGGCGGCGTGCTCGCCGGCCGTGTCCAGGGCCATCGCGGCCTCGGTGTGGTCCCACGGGTCGAGGTGGTGACCGGTGAACCACGGTATGGCGCCGTCGGGGCGCTGCTCGGCGAGGATGGAGCGGACGGTCCCGGCGGCCTGCTCGGCGTCGAGCACCCCGTCGAGCAGCAGCACCTCGGGGACGGCCGCGGTCACGCGTCGGCCCGGTTCGGCTCGGCGCGGTTCGGCTCGGCCCGGTTCGGCTTGGCCGCGTAGGCGACGAAGCTCTTGCCGATGACGGGGTTGAGGGCCTTCTCGGCCGCCTTGGTGAGGGTGCTGATCACCGGGGTACCGACGATGTCCCAGACCAGCAGCTGGTGGTAGGCCTTGACCGGCAGCGCCTTGTCGTTGTCCACGCCGACGGCGCACTTGATCCACCAGTACGGCGAGTGCAGCGCGTGCGCGTGGTGGGTGCCGTACGGCTCCAGGCCGGCGTCCTTCAGCCGGTCGAGCAGTTCGTCGCCCCGGTAGATCCGGATGTGGCCGCCCTCGACCTCGTGGTACTCGTCGGAGAGCGCCCAGCAGATCTTCTCGGGCAGCCAGCGCGGCACGGTGACGGCGAGCAGGCCACCGGGCTTGAGGACCCGGAACATCTCGTTGAGCACGCCCTTGTCGTCGGGGATGTGCTCCATCACCTCGGAGATGATGATCTTGTCGAAGTACTCGTCCTCGAACGGCAGGGCCAGCGCGTTGCCCTCGACGGCGACCGCCGACGCGCCCTCGGGCGCCTCACCGGCCTGCTCCATGGCGGCGAACCACTTCCTGACCTCGGCGATCTCCTCGGCGTTCTGGTCGAGGGCGGTCACCCGGGCGCCGCGCCGGTAGCACTCGAACGCGTGCCGGCCCCCGCCGCAGCCCAGGTCGAGCACCCGGTCGCCGGGGGCGAGCGGGAAGCGCGAGAAATCGACGGTCAGCACTGCGGGCTCCCATTCCTTTGGTACCACACGTTCTTGACGCTTCGTCAGGTGAATCCGACGGGCCGCCGGTGGTGCGGCGCGGGCCGCCCGGCGGGCCGCTCAGGGGACGTACCGCCAGCCCGGTCCCGACCGGGCGCGCCGCCCGGCTCCGGTGGCGATCGCCGCCCGGTAGCCCTCGGCGGTCAGTTCGGCGGCCCGCTCCCAGGTGAACCGGGCGAGCACCCGCTCGCGTCCGGCCGCACCGAGCGCCGAGCGCAGGCCCGGGTCGTCCAGCAGCCGCCCCAGCGCCGCCGCCAGCGCGTACGCGTCGCCCGGCGGCACCGCGAGGCAGGTCTCGCCGTCCGGCCCGGCCACCTCGGGGATCGCCCCGCCGGTGGTGGCGACCAGCGGGGTGCCGGTGGCCATCGCCTCGGCGGCGGGCAGCGAGAAGCCCTCGTACAGCGACGGCACACAGGCCACCTCGGCCGAGCGGTAGAGGTCGACCAGTTCCTGGTCGGTCAGGCCGCTGCGGAACTCGATGTGCCCCTCCAGGCCGAACCGGCGCACCGTCTCGGCGACCGGCCCGTCCTCCTTCTGCGGCTTGCCGACCACCACCAGGTGCGCGTCCCGCTCGGTGCGGACCTTGGCCAGCGCCTCGACCAGGTGGACCAGGCCCTTGAGCGGGACGTCCGCACTGGAGGTGGTGACGATCCGGCCGGGCACCCGGGCGACCCGCTCGGACGGGGACCAGAGCCGGGTGTCGGCGCCGATCGGCACCACCGAGATCGCGCCCGGCGCGGCGCCGAGGTGCTCGGCGATCTCGCGCCCGGAGGTCTCGGAGACGGTGATGATGTGGTCCAGCCGGGCGGCGACCCGGCGCTGCATCCGGGTGAAGGCGTACCAGCGGCGCAGCGAGAGCCGCTTGAGCCGGTCGGGGGCCGCGTCCAGCTCCAGCCGCCGGTCCACGGTGATCGGGTGATGGACCGTGGTGACCAGCGGGAAGCCGTGCCGGGCCAGGCCCAGCAGGCCGTAGCCGAGGGTCTGGTTGTCGTGCACCACGTCGTAGCGGCCCTTGTGCAGGGCGAGGTACCGGCGGGCGCGCAGCGAGAAGGTCAGCGGCTCGGGGAAGCCGCCGGTGCGCATGGTGGCGAACTCCAGCACGTCCACCGGCCCGCGGTACTCGGCGAGCGCCGGGGTGCGGAAGGGGTCGTCGGCGCGGTACAGGTCCAGGCTGGGCAGCTCGACCAGCCGGACCGAGCCCGGCCCCTCGACCTCGTCCAGCACGGGGTACGGCTGGGCCCCGATCACGTCCACGTGGTGGCCGAGTCTGGCCAGCTCCCGGGAGAGGTGCCGTACGTACACGCCCTGGCCGCCGCAGAACGGGTCGCCGCGGTAGGACAGCAGGGCAATCCGCAGCGGCTGCGCGGTCATCCTCGGCCCCCATATCTCTGCTGCTGTCTGTGCTGCCGGTCGCTAAAGTAGATCAGGTTTCAGTGTGGCGCGGAGCCTGCCGTCGACCATATGAACAATGAGAGACCTCGAAGATACCGGCCCGTAGCTTCCCGTCAGAAGCCAGGGCCGGTGATTCACGCCACGCCGGAACCCCGGCCGGCGAACGGCGCCGGGACCCGCCCGGAACCCGTCGGACCGGCTGAACCCGTTCACCCCCGCTGGACCCGTTGGACCTGCTGGATCCGTTGGAGCAGACCGCCACTACCGCGCCCCGGGAGCACCCCTTGCCCTCGCCCGTGACCCCCGCGACACCCGCGGCCGCCACCCCGTCCGCCGACCCCCCGCTGACCGCCCGCCAGACCGAACGCCGACGGCGGATCCTGCGGGCCGCGACCGCGCTGGCCGCCCGGGGCGGGTACGAGGCGGTGCAGATGCGGGAGGTGGCGGAGGGCGCCCAGGTGGCGCTCGGCACCCTGTACCGGTACTTCCCGTCCAAGGTGCACCTGCTGGTCGCGGTCATGCTGGAGCAGTTGCAGGGCCTCCAGGAGCAGGTCAGGCGGCATCCGCCGAGCGAGCGGGAGCCCGCGCCGCGGGTCGCCGAGACGCTGACCCGGGCGTTCCACGCGCTCCAGCGCGAGCCGCTGCTGGCCGAGGCGATGGTGCGGGCGCTGTCCTTCGCCGACCGGTCGGTGAGCACCGAGGTGGACCGGGTGAGCATGGCCACCGGCCAGCTGATCCTGGACGCGATCGGCCAGTCCGGGCCGCCCACCGAGAGCCAGCGCGCCGCCGTCCGGGTGATCGAGCACACCTGGCACTCGGCCCTGGTCTCCTGGCTCTCCGGCCGCTCCTCGATCGCCGAGGTCCGCGCCGATCTGCACACCGCGGCCCGGCTGCTCTCCCTGCCCTGACTGGAACGTGTTCCAGCCGCCGGCTTTCCGGCCGCCCCGGCCCGGCGGCTACAGTCGTCGGGAAGCACAACTCCATCCGCCTCTCCTCCGGGGAAAGCCGGTGCGACTCCGGCACTGACCCCGCAGCCGTGAGCCCGCGCAGGACGGCCGGGCGAGTCGGAGCGCCCGGGGAGAGGCGAGCGGCCGACCCGGGCACACCACCGCCCGGCACCGTCGAGGACTACGGAACGGCCCACCCGGGCCACCACACCGCTCACCGAAAGGCGCTCCCCCCACCATGCTCACCGCCGCCCGCCTGGGCGCCGCCGCCCTGTCCGCCGCGCTGCTGACCGGCGCCGCCGCCGCGCCGGCCCTCGCCGACAGTCCCTCGCCGAGCCCCGTCGCGGCCCCCGACGGCCTGTACGGCAAGGGCGACCCGACGTACGACGGGGTGTGGCGGCAGTCGCTGGCCCTGACCGCGCTGGCGGGCGCCAGGGTGACCCCGGCCGACTCCGCCGTCTCCTGGCTGACCGGCCAGCAGTGCGCGGACGGGGGCTGGCCGTCGTTCCGCGCGGACACCGCCGCCGCCTGCGACGCCAGGACCGAGGACAGCAACGCGACCGCCGTCGCGATCCAGGCGCTGGTCGCCCTCGGCGGCCACCAGGACACCGTCGACAAGGGCGTCCAGTGGCTCAAGGCCACCCAGAACACGGACGGCAGCTGGGCGTACAACCCCGGCAGCCCCGGTGACGCCAACTCCACCGGCCTGGCCGTGAACGCGCTGTTCGCCGCCAAGGCGGACCCGGCGCAGGTCGCCAAGGACGGCCGGAGCGCCTTCGACGGGCTGGCCCTGTTCCAGCTCGGCTGCGCCGCGCCCGCCGACCAGCGCGGCGCCTTCGCCTACCAGCCCGACCCGGCCGGCGCGCTCGCCCCGAACACCCTGGCCACCGCCCAGACCGCGCCGGCGGCGGCGGGCGGGCGGCTGCCGGTCGCCAACACCAACCGGACGGATGCCGCGCCCAAGGCCCTGACCTGCGCCGACGGCTCCACCGAGAAGACCGTGCCGCGCGCCGACTCCGCCGAGGCGGCCGGCGCCTACCTCACCGCGCAGCTCATGGCGGGCGGCGGGCACCTGGCCCTGACCACCCCCGGTGCCGCCCCCACCCCCGACTACACCGCCACCGCCTGGGCCGCGCTCGGCCTGATCCAGGGCGGCCACCCGCAGCAGGCCGCCGGCGCGGTGGACTGGCTGGCCAAGGAGGGCGGCACCTGGTCCAAGGGCGGCACCGACGCCTCCGCCACCGCCACCCTGCTGCTGGTCGCCCAGGCCGCCCAGCGCGACCCGGCCGCCTTCGGCGCCGACCTGGTCGCGCAGCTGACCGCCCTCGGCCCGGCGCCCAAGGCCGCCACCGCCGCGCCCTCGGCGTCCGCCTCGGCCGCGAAGAAGGACGGGAAGAAGGACGGCGGCATGGGCCAGTACTGGCTGATCGGCGTCGGCCTGCTGATCGGCGTCGGCGGCGGTCTGATCCTCAGCCTCCAGCGCAAGCGCGGCCTGAAGCCGTGACCACCCGGCCGGACCACCCGCCTGTCATCACCACTACCGGCACCACTGACGGCACCGGCACCGCCCGGCGGCCGGCCGCCCTGGTGGCCCTGGTCGCCGCGCTCACCGCCGGGCTGCTGCTCACGCTCGGCGCCGCGCCCGCCCAGGCCGCGGGGTACCGGTACTGGTCGTTCTGGAAGTGGTCCGGCACCGGCTGGGCGTACCAGCAGCAGGGCCCCGCCGTGTACGTCCCGCCGGACGGGAGCGTGGACGGCTGGCGGTTCGCCGTCAGCCCCGACGGCGGACAGGACGCCGCCCGGCCCGGCACCCCCGGGGACTTCGCCACCGCCTGCGCCGGGACACCCGAGCAGGCGGGGCGCAAGCGGGTCGCCGTGGTGCTGGACTTCGGCACCGCCGCCGACGCCGCCTCCGGCGAGACCCCGCCGGAGCCCCGCACCGCCTGCGCCGCCGTCCCGACGAGCGCGAGCTCGGCCGAGGTGCTGGCCGCCGTCGTGCCACCGCTGCGCTACGACACCAACGGCATGCTCTGCGCCATCGCCGGCTACCCGAAGGCCGGCTGCGGCGAGCAGCTCGGCGCGGCGCACCAGCCGTCCGGGGGCGGCGGCTCCGGGGGCGGCTCCGGAGGCGGCGGCACCGGCGGCAGCGGCCCCGAGCTCGGCCTGATCGCGGGCGGCGCGCTCGTCGCCGCACTGGCCGCCGGCGCCGTCCGGCAGGCGCGCCGGCGCCGCTGAACCGCCCGAGCCCACACGGCGCCCCTCCGCAGCCCCCTCCGCACCGCCGCCTCCCCCTGGACCTCCCGTGACCACAGCCCGCGCCACCCGACCGCCCACCGGCCCCCGCCAACTGCACCCCGGGGCCTGGTGGTTGTGGGCGCTCGGGCTGGGCGCGGCGGCCACCCGCACCACCAACCCGGTACTGCTGCTCCTGCTCGCCGCCGTCGCCGGCTACGTGGTGGCCGCCCGGCGCGGTGACGCGCCCTGGTCCCGCTCCTACGGCGCCTTCCTGCGGCTCGGGTTGATCGTGCTCGGCATCCGCCTGGTCTTCGCCGTGCTGCTCGGCTCACCCGTCCCCGGGACGCACGTCCTGTTCACCCTCCCCGAAGTCCCGCTGCCCGCCTGGGCCCAGGGCGTGCGGATCGGCGGCCGGGTCACCGTCGAGGGGCTGCTCGCCGCGGTCTACGACGGCCTGCGGCTGGCCACCCTGCTGGTCTGCGTCGGCGCCGCCAACGCCCTGGCCAGCCCGGCCCGTCTGCTGCGCGCCCTGCCCGGCGCGCTCTACGAGGCGGGCGTGGCGGTCGTGGTGGCGATGACCTTCGCGCCCAACCTGGTCGCCGACGTCCAGCGGCTGCGCGCCGCCCGCCGGCTGCGCGGGCGCACCGACCGGGGCATCGCCGCCGTGCTGAGCGTCGGACTGCCCGTCCTGGAGGGCGCGCTGGAGCGCTCGGTGGCGCTGGCCGCCGCGATGGACACCCGGGGCTTCGGCCGCAGCGCCGACGTCCCGCCGCGCCTCGCCCGGGCCACCGCCGCCCTCACCCTGGCCGGACTGCTCGGCATCTGCCTCGCCGCGTACGGGCTGCTGACCGCCGACGGCACCGGCTGGGCGCTGCCCGTCCTGCTGCTGGGCCTGGCCGCCGCCTTCGCCGGACTGCTGCTCGGCAGCCGACGCTCCGTCAGGACCCGCTACCGGCCTGACCCGTGGTCACTGCCCGAGTGGCTGACGGCCGGCTCGGGAGCCGCCGTGGCCGGCTCGCTGATCTGGCTGTCCACCCGCGACCCGGCCGCGTTCGCCCCCACCGTCGTCCCGCCGACCGCCCCCGCGCTGCCGCTGGCCGCCGTGCTCGCCGTCCTCGTCGGCCTGATACCGGCGTTCGCCACCCCGACCCCGCCCCGGAGGGCCTCGTGATCACCTTCGAGCAGGTCTCCGTCCAGTACGCCGACACCGCCGCCCCCGCGCTCGACGGCGTCGACCTGACCGTCCCCGAGGGCGAACTCTGCCTGCTGGTGGGCCCGTCCGGCTCCGGCAAGTCCACCCTGCTGGGCACCGTCAGCGGGCTGGTGCCGCACTTCACCGGCGGCGTGCTGCACGGCCGGGTCACCGTCGGCGGGCGCGACACCCGCACCCACCGCCCGCGCGAACTCGCCGACCTGGTCGGCACGGTGGGCCAGGACCCGCAGGCGCACTTCGTCACCGACACGGTCGAGGACGAACTCGCCTACGGCATGGAGTCCCTGGGCCTGCCGACGGACGTGATGCGGCGCCGCGTCGAGGAGACCCTCGACCTGCTCGGCCTGGCCGAACTCCGCGACCGGGCGCTCACCTCGCTCTCCGGCGGCCAGCAGCAGCGTGTCGCCATCGGCTCGGTGCTCACCGTCCACCCGCGCGTACTCGTCCTGGACGAACCCACCTCCGCCCTCGACCCCGGCGCCGCCGAGGAGGTGCTGGCCGTCCTGCAGCGGCTCGTCCACGACCTCGGCACCACCGTGCTGATGGCCGAGCACCGGCTGGAGCGGGTGGTCCAGTACGCCGACCAGGTGCTGCTGCTCACCCCCGGCTCGGCGCCCGTCCTGGGCGAGCCGGCCGAGGTGATGGCGCACTCGCCCGTCCACCCGCCGGTCGTCGGCCTCGGCCGGCTGGCGGGCTGGCACCCGCTGCCGCTCTCCGTCCGCGACGCCCGCCGCAGGGCCGCTCCGCTGCGCACCCGGCTGGACGGCCGACGGCCCGCCGCCGCGCCCTCCCCCGCCGGGCCCCCCGTCGCCGTGGCCGAGCGCCTCGCGGTGAAGCGCGGGCCCGTCCCGGCCCTGCGCGGGGTCGACCTCGCCCTGCACCCCGGCGAGATCACGGCGCTGATGGGCCGCAACGGCGCCGGCAAGTCCACCCTGCTCGGCACCCTGGTCGGCCTGCACCCACCCGCCTCCGGCACCGTCCGGGTCGGCGGCCGTACCCCTCACCGCACCCGGCCCGCCGAGCTGATCCGGCAGGTCGGCCTCGTCCCGCAGGACCCGCGCGACCTGCTGTACGGGGAGAGCGTCGCCGCCGAGTGCGCCGCCGCCGACACCGACGCGGGCGCCGACCCCGGCACCTGCCGGGCGCTGGTCGAACGGCTGCTGCCCGGGATCGCCGACACCGCCCACCCGCGCGACCTCTCCGAGGGCCAGCGGCTCACCCTCGCCCTCGCCGTCGTCCTCACCGCGCGGCCCCCGCTGCTGCTGCTCGACGAGCCGACCCGCGGCCTGGACTACGCCGCCAAGGCCCGCCTGGTGGAGATCCTGCGCGCCCTCGCCGCCGAGGGGCACGCCGTCCTGCTGGCCACCCACGACGTCGAGCTGGCCGCCGAACTCGCCCACCGCACGGCCGTCCTGGCCGACGGCGAGATCGTCGCGGACGGCCCGACGCCCGATGTGGTGGTCTCCTCCCCCGCCTTCGCCCCGCAGGTCGCCAAGATCCTCGCGCCCTCCCCCTGGCTCACCGTCCACCAGGTCGAACGGGCCCTCGCCGGGGGCGTACCGGCATGAACCGCCCCGTCCCGCTCGGCCGCCGCTCCGTCGCCGTCCTGCTGCTCACCTCCGCCGTCGGCGTGGTCGCCTTCGGCTGGCCGCTGCTCGCCTCGGCCCGGTCCGCCCTGGTCGGCCACGCCACCGACGCCCCCTGGCTGTTCGCCCTGCTCCTCCCGCTGCTGCTCGCCGTGGTGATCGCCCAGATCTCCGAGGGCCGTACGGCGGGCGGCGGCGCACCCGGCCTGGACGCCAAGTCCGTCGCCCTGCTCGGTGTGCTCGCCGCGGCCGGCGCGGCGCTGCGGCCGCTCGGCGCGGGCACCGCCGGGCTGGAGCCGATGTTCTTCCTGATGGTCCTCTCCGGACGGGTACTCGGCCCGGGCTTCGGCTTCGTCCTCGGCTCCCTGTCGATGTTCGCCTCGGCGCTGCTGACCGGCGGGGTCGGCCCCTGGCTGCCGTTCCAGATGCTCGCCATGGGCTGGGTCTGCCTCGGCGCGGGCCTGCTGCCCGGCGCGGCCACCCTGCGCGGCCGCCGCGAACTCGCCCTGCTCGCCGGCTACGGGGCGGTCGCCTCCCTGCTCTACGGCACGGTCATGAACCTCCAGGGCTGGCCCTACATCGCCGGCCTCTCCGGCTCCATCTCCTTCGTCCCCGGCGACCCGCTCTCCGCCAACCTGGTCCGCTTCGCCGCCTACTGCCTCACCACCTCGCTCGGCTGGGACCTCCCCCGCGCCGCCCTCACCGTCGTCCTCTGCCTCTCCCTGGGCACCCCCCTGCTGCGCGCCCTCCGCCGGGCCACCCGCCGCGCCGCCTTCGCCGCCCCGGCGGCCTTCCGCCCGCCGGAGGAGCCGGCGGACCGGGTTCCGCCGCCGTCCGGGAGCGGCGGACCGGCCTGAACCCGGCGCCACCGGCCGGACGGGGCCGGTGGGCCGGTGGCGCCGGATCGGTGTCAGGACCGGGACTGGCGCCGGAGTCGGGGCCGGGGCGGGGGCCGGGGCCGGGGCGGGGGCCGGTGTCAGGGCCGCTGGAAGACGACCTCCGGGTACGCCGCCGAGGGGCCGTCGAGCAGGCGCTGCGGAATGCCCTTCAGCTGAAGGTCGAAGAAGGCGGCGACAAGGTCACGGGTGACCTTCTCGGCCCGCAGCGGGGCGATCGTCGTCCCTTCGGGGTCGGGAAAGCCCGCCCGCGCCGCGATGACGGGCGAGTCGGTGAAGCTGCTGTGGTCGGAACCGGTGACGGTCAGCCAGCGCTTCCAGCCGTCCAGGCGCGTCCAGGCCTCGGGCCAGCTGGTGTCCCAGCCCGTCGTGCTGTGGACGGCCTGGGTGCCGAGCATCAGGAAGGGGCGGCCACCGAGCCCGGCCGACGGCACCGGGTCGAAGAACTTGCCGTCCATGTTCACGCCCGCGCGGATCCGGCGGTCGGCGGTCATCGCGGAGGCGGCGGCGTTGCCGCCGATGGAGTGCCCGGCCATACCGATCCGGTCCCGGTCGATCATGCGGGCGTACGGCCAGGCCGGCCGGCGGCCGGTCAGCTGGTCGAGCACGAAGGAGACGTCCTTGGCCCGGCTCGGGGGCACCAGCGCGGTCCGGTCCGTCTCCGGGTAGTCGCAGATGGCGCAGGCGAGGGTCCGGCCGTCGGGGAACGTCGTCCCGGAGGTCTCGTAGGTGTGGTCGACCGCGGCGACGACGTACCCGCGGCTGGCCAGGTCCTCGGCGAGGCCGGTGAGCGTGGCGCGCGGCAGCGTGAACCCGGGCGAGAGGACCACCAGCGGGAACCTGCCCGACGCCGGACGCGCGTCCGTGCGCGCCCACGGGTGCAGGCCGGTGACCACCTCGGGCGGAATGCCCTCGCCCGGCACCTGGTCGCCGAGCAGCAGCCGGGCCTCCTCCGCGGTCAGGTAGGGCGTGGCGGGCCCACCCGTCCCCGGCCTGGCCGGGTAGTACATCGACACCATCAGCTGCCGCGGGCCCGCGGACGGCACCCACGGGTCCTGGCGGTTCCGGTCGACGAGGTGCAGCGTGCTGCGGCCGACCGCGTGCCGGCCGGTCGGGCGGGGCAGATCGAGCCGCCCGGCGGACGGGCCCGCGGCAGCGGTGTCGGCAACGGGCGCGGCGGACGCGGGCGCGGGCGCGGCGAAGGCCGAACCCGCCCCGGCGATCGGCAACGGCAGAGCGAGCGCGAGCAGGACGGCAACGGCGGTACGTCGGAGTCTGGTCATGCCGAGCACGGTAGATCCGCGGGAGCACGTCTGACGTCGCCTCAGAGTGTGAACTTGTGTCGTCCCCCCGCCGTATCCGGGCCTCCCACCCGAGGAGGAGGGAGAAGCACGCGCGTACTGCGGCCGGCCGAGGCCGGGGCCGGCCCGCCATCGCGCGATGAGGGCCGACACCCCTGCCAGTAGCGTCAGTTGTCGTTGTTGACGTTGGTGAGGGCCGCGCTGTAACCGTTCGGACAGTAGAGCTTGTCGCTCCCGTCCCCGGTGTGCCAGAGGCCCGTGACCGTCTGCCGGATCCCCTTGACGGTGTTGCTCTCGCAGACCAGCACCAGCTGCCAGTGGTTCTTCGGGGCCGTGGTCTGGCAGCTCACCGAGCCCCAGTTGGTGCCCTGGTCCGTGAAGCAGTACGAGGTCGCCGACGCCTGCGGCGCCGCCATCACTCCCGCCGCCACGAGCAGCGCCGCTCCGGTGCCCAGGGCTGCTATTCGACGCATGACCTTCTCCTTGTCCCAGTACCGACAACTTGTGCGGACAGCATGCCGCAGCCGGGGACGAATGCATCCGCGCGTGACACAACTGGCCGAAACCGATCCTTCCGCTTCCGGTTCCCGGCCGCCCGAACGCCACCGAGGGCCACCCGCGTTCGACATGCACGACGGCGCCGAAGGGGACCAGAGGACGGAACCGGCGGCAGCCTGTCGCTTCGGCGCCTCGCTCTCGGTGGCTCTCTCCGGATCGCTCATCAGCCGGACTGCTCCGTCACCACGAACTGGCACCGTTGATGGTCCGGCCGTCCTCCGTGGGGTTACGGACGGCCGGACCGGCCCAGGGGTTGGCGGCAGTTCGGGGCCGCCGTTCTCACGCCCCGCTCATCGCCGGGGCGTAGCGTTCCAGCCAGGTGGTGGGGTTGGTGATCTCGCCGAGGGTGGGCAGGAGGTCTTCGTTCCTGAGCAGGCGTTCGATCAGGGGGTGTCCGCCGGTGTCGTGGAGGGCGCTGATGAAGGCGTCGCCCTGGTCGTAGATGCTGATCAGGGGTGATTGCGTTTTGAGGCGGCGGAATCGTTTGGTGGGTTTCGGTTCGCCGTCCAGCCGGAGCTGTGCGGTGGCCACGCCGCACAGTTCCTGGACCGTTTGGCGCTGGACCCATTGGGCGTGGCCTTCGATGACGTGGTGGGTGGTGCGGCGCTGCTCGGGTGGGAGGCCGTCGGCGTCGGCTTGGAGGGCGATTCGTATGTGGGCGTAGGGCATGGCGGGCCAGACCTTGTTCTGGGCGAGGTGGGTCCACTCGTGTGCGAACGCGCCGGTGAGGTAGCGGTCTGTGGCGCGGCTTTCGGCGTGCCCTTCGGGCATGGTGATCATTTCCGGGTCTCCGGCGGTGGACCGGCAGACAACGGCGGCCGTGACCATCGGCCAGCTCTGGGCGGCCGCCCGCTCGAAGCCGTCCCGGCACGCCTGGACCTCGGCGAGCGCCCGGTCACGCGATCCGGAGCCGGCGGGGAACGCGTCGGCGGCCTGTCGCATGGTGTACTCACCGTGGTCGGCCGTCAAGGAGACGAACTGCTCCGTGGAGACGATGCGGACGCTCGCCCGGTCGGGCAGGCTCAGCCGGGAGTGCCGCTCGGCCAGCGGCGCGGCCCTGGCCAGGAGTCGGCTGATGCGGTCGTAGGTGCCGCTGTCGACCCCGGCGTCGTTGTGGAGCGTGAAGGCGGTCATGAACTCTGTTCTCTTGTAGGTACGTCAGGTGGTCAGGGGGCTGTGCGCGGCATGAGCAGCACTGCGATGAACGCGGCGATGCCGGCCACCGACACCGCGTAGGCGGCGGTGAGCCGGCGGGGGTCACGCAGTCCCCGCCGGGCCTGTTCCGCGGCGGAGCGGTAGTCCTCCAGGCCGTCGTCCGTCACCGGTGTGTTTCGTCTCGGTGACGGCGCATCCGTACCCGGGCGTCGGTGCCCGCGGAGTAGTCGTATACGTCGCTGGCGTCCCGCTCCTGTTGTGCGAGACGTGCGCACTCGGCGCACCCGGCGCCCGCGTTCGACACGCGTTTGGCGACGGCCTTGTTCGCAGTACTCATCAGCTGGGTTCCTCCGCCGGCACCATCAACCACGGTGTCACGGCCACGTGTTCGTAGCTCCGGTGATCCTGGTGAACCTTGAGGTGCCGGTACGCCCAGCGCTGCGCTTCCGCGAAGTCGTCGCAGACCGGTCCCTCCTCCTCGCACGGCTGACCGTCCTCGTACTCCCCCGCGCACCGGAACCGGTGGCGGACAGGAGGCCGGTCCGGCGTGACGTCGGCCTGAAGCGTCCACTCCAGGAACCGCCACGGCCCGCGCCCCCGGCGCTCGGCGGGCGGAACCGGCAGGAAGGCACTCACGCCGACCTTCCCACAGTGCAGTTGACGCACTCGCAGTACGCGAGGACAGCAGCCTTGCTCAGCTCCTCGGCAGTGCTGTCGAAGGCGCTGGGACGCCGGGCGTTCAGGTAGTCGTCCAACGGCACCCAGGACTTCGGCGCTATACCGCTCTGCCGCTTGGGAATTGGCCTGACCGGGTTGCCGCGCCGCCGCGTCTCCGATGCCATCAGTACTCCCTCATGCCAAGAGCCCGTAACGTCAGTCGACGCTACGGGCTCTTCCGGGGGAGGCGAGGCAGAGTTTCTACCCCCTGTTTTCAGGCAGCGACTCCGATGGCGTCGGCCAGGCGTCGACCGGCTGCCTGCGCCTGGCCGACTGGTGGGCCGTTGACGAGCCCGCGCACCATGGAACGGGCCTCTTCATTCCACCGGGCCGTCTCAGGTGCCACCTCGACGGCACTCGTCAGCAGGGTCACTACCTGATCCGCATCCCCGCGAAGTGCGTGTGCCCGCGCTACCTCAATCAAATGCCGTCCCCGCCGGGGGACTGCCTTGATCTCTTCATCAGGCAGCTGACGCGCCCAGCGCAGTGCTGTGCCGGCCTGGCGCAGCTCCACTGCGACCGTGACCGAGTGGAACGCAACAGCCTGAACAGAGCATGACGTCGGAGCGCTCCAGAAGTCGGCCGGGAGTCTCTGCGCCACGGCGGACGCCCTGTCGATCCACCCCCACGCTTCGCCGCCCTCTCCCGCGACGGCGTGGGTGATGGCGGCGTGGAAGGCCATGTCAGCCCAGGCTGCCGCCAGGTGTGGGGATTCGGCTCGTACCGGGTCCAGCAGACGGAGGGCATCCTCCGTCATCGCCTGCGCGCTGTCCCACTGCCCCGACTTCCGGAACGCCTCCACCAGGAACCAGCAGGCCTGGCCGATGGCGCCCGGGTCGCCCGACGCCCGCGCTGTGGCGAGCGCAGTGGACGCCACTCTCCAGACGAGGTTGCCGTCCCCCTGGAACGCGGCGTACATCTGCGTCAGATTAAGCGCACTGGCATACATCACCTCAGCGCGCCGACGGTCAGAACACCCCGGGTGTGACGCCGCGATCGATGCTGCCGAGACGAGCGGCGGAAGCAGCGCGGCCAGCGCGGAACGGTGATCCCCCCGCGTCATCCTCGTCCGCCACGCGGCAGACAGTTGCGCGGCAATGTGATCCAGGTTCGGCGCAGGCCCGCTGGCCAGACCGAGCGGTGCACCATCGACAGCCCGACGAACGGAGGCCAATGCCTCGTGCTCTATGCCGGAGTAAAGCGTACGAGGAATCGACACGTCGCCGGTCAGATCCGACAGATCGGTGATCCCCAGGTGCTGGGCGACCTTCATCAGCATCGGAAGACGCGGCGGCAGTAAGACTCCGGTCTCAATCTGCTTCAGCCATGCCGGTGATCGCCCCAGCAGGGCAGCCAACACAGGGCGCGACTTCCCCGCCCGCTCACGGTAGTACTGAATGCGCCGTCCCACCGGGAGCGCAGGGTCAAGTGCCATGCTGCCAGCCTAGAGTGGAAAACACTCTTCAGTCTCGGCACGCCGAGCACAACTTCCCGACCGCCGAGACGTATCGACCGCACATTCCGTCCCGACCGGCGCACTCCGGCTTCGATGGGCGAGGCACCGGAGCGGGGGCAGTTGCTTCGGCCGGCCGGTGGGCGGGCGGGAACGGGGGCACCTTCGTCAGCCGGGCTGCCAGGACGGCGCCGACACTTCGGGTGATCTTCTCCGGGAGCGGGGCGGACAGGATGCCCGTCAACGCGTCCCGGCTCCAGCCGCCCGCGAGCAGCCCCTCCACCCGGGCGGCCTGATCCGCCAGCGGCTTGCCCGCGAGCGCCATGCGCGGTTCACAACGGCCCAGTTCGAGCAGCAGCTCCATGCCCTCCGTCGGACGCGGCGGGCTCGGCACCCTCGGACTTCCCGGGCTCCCGACGGACAGCTCCGCGTCCGGGCCGACCGGCCGGGACGGAAGGACGGAAGGTCCTTCAACTTCCCTCCGAATCAGATTC
>NZ_JBFBIL010000034.1:0-87203 GCF_040685575.1 Kitasatospora sp. NPDC088351
ATGCCGACACCCTCGTGGCCGGGCACGAACGGCGGACTGGGCTTGACGGGCCAGTCACCATGGGCGGCGTGGATGTCGGTGTGGCAGATCCCGGACGCCTCCAGGCGGACCAGCACCTGGTGCGGCGCGGGCGTCGGGACCGGGCGGTCCTCGATCACCAGCGGCTGGGCGAAGTCCCGGACGACGGCGGCCTTCATGGTCTCTGCCTTTCGAGCGGGAGGACTTGGGCTGTTTCCATCCCACGCCCACCGCGCCCGTCCCGTAAGGGCCGAAGAGGACCCACCCACCCGGGCCGATGGTCCCCGCCCGCCCTGACCAAGGTCGCCCCGGCCAAGGTCGCCCCCGGCCAGACCCCGGCCCGGGTCAGCCGGGGTGGAAGATCACCCGGACGTCGGCGTCGACGGGCAGGATCAGCACGTTGCCCTCGTTCCAGGTCCAGGTGTACGGAATGAGGAACATCCGGTTGTTCGACTGGGCCAGCAGACGCAGGCCGCGATAGCGGTAGTGGAAGCGCTGGGCCGGCCCCGGGTCCGGCAGTGCCCGCTCGTCCACGCCCTGCCACTGGAGGTAGAGACGCTCCGTGGTGTCGACGATCACGGCGGGGCGCAGGGCGAGGTTGCCGGCGAGGCGGTGCGCGTCGCTGGTGCCCTTCTCGTGGGCGTAGCCCCCGGCGGCCCAGAACGAGCAGAGCGCGATGATCGCGACGCTGATGCCGAGCGCCGCCCGCTCCCCGGGCAACGGGTAGGGGGCGCCGGCGCTCCGCACGGCCAGCAGCCGGGCGAGGACGGCCAGCAGCAGGGCGCCGCCCAGCAGGAGCGGCGTGCCCATCGCGCCCGCGTCGATGGTCTGGAATCCGGCGAGGAAGCCGAGCACCAGGAGCGGAACGGCCAGGAGCCCGATGACGCGGCAGAAGCGGCGGACGGCCCGGGAGGCACCCGGGTCGTCGCGGACGGCGCTGGTCGCGAAGTGGTAGGCCAGCGCCGCGAGGAGGGCTCCGCAGAGGACGGCTCCCACCGGGAGGTAGAGCGCGGCGGAGCTGCGGAGCAGGTAGTCCTGGGTGGCGAAGCCGAGCGTCGCGGCGTCCACGCCGAAGAAGCTGTAGAGCGCGTCGGTGTAGGCGTAGCCGAAGAAGAGCAGCAGGGCGGTGACGAAGGTGGTGGGGGCGATCCACGAGGCGATCCGGCCGATCCAGCCGCTCCAGGTCTCCGGCCGCGCCGCCGGCGCCTCCTGCGGCGGCCCCTCCTGCGACGGGCTCCCCGGTGCGGAGGCCGCCGGTTCAGGGGCCGCCGGTTCGGGCGCCACCGGCTCCGGACCGCCGGCCCCGGTGCCTCCGGGCGGCTCCTGCTCCGCAGGCCTCAGGGCGTGCTCGCAGACGCTGTTCCGCCACCGGGCGCCCCGGGCGTGGCCGGCGGGTAGGAGCTCCCGCCCCCGGGCGAGGCGGAGCCCGGGCTGCCGCTCTGGCCCTCCGACGCGCTCTCGACCACGACGTGGCCCGAGGCGGTGGCGTTCCGGCTGGAGCCGCCCACGGTCACGGTGAGGCAGATGACGCGTTCACTGCCGGCCGGTGGCCTCGGCCCCGGGAGCGTGAACGTGACCGTGGTGCTGCTGCCGCCGACCACGGTGACCGTCCGGCTTCGCGGACTCGCCGGCGCGGACCTGGTGTTCCCGGTGCAGTCGACGACCTGGCTGATCTCGGCGGTGAACGTGCTCCGGGACGAACTCTCCAGGAAGACGCGGACCGTCGGCCAGATGCCGCTGGCGCTCGCCGACACCTCGCCCGCGGCGTTGAACCCGCCCTGGTTCCCACCCACCGAGGTCCGGTTCTCCGAGGGCTGCCGCCCCCCGCCTTCCACGGGCGGCGAGGACTCGGGCTCGGCCGTTCCCGACGCCCCGGCCGATGCGGCCGGGGACGCGGGCCCGGCACCGCCGCCCCCGGAGCAGGCCGCGAGCGTCGAGACCACCAGTGCCGCCAGAAGCCACCGGACCGGTCCTCCTGCTGCGCCGCGCGGTGCGGTTCGCGGTGTTCCGGGCATGCGGTCCCCCATCCAGGGACGAGAAGAGCACGGGCGGGGCCGGTCGGTCCGCCCCGCCGCACGCTACCCGTTCGCACACGTTCCGTCTGTCCGCCGAGCGGGTGGCACGGCAGACCCCGGCAGCGGGGCCGGCGGCCCGGGTCAGGGCGTCGGCCGCCCACCGCGGACCAGGCCCGACTGGTAGGCGATGGCGACGAGTTGGGCCCGGTCGCGGGCGTCGAGCTTGGCCATGGCGCGGTGGACGTGGGTGCGGACGGTGAAGGGGCTGACGTACATCCGCTCGGCGATCTCCTCGTTGGTCAGGCCGGTGGCGGCCATGGCCATCACCTCGCGCTCGCGGGCGGTGAGGACGGACAGCCGCTCGGGTGTGCCGGTGGGGGCGGGGTCGGGCTGGGCCAGGAACTGGTCGATCACGGCCCGGGTGGCGGCGGGCGACAGCAGGGCCTCGCCCGCCGCCACCGTGCGCAGCGCCGCGAGCAGTTCCTTCGGGTCGGCGCCCTTGCCGAGGAAGCCGCCGGCGCCCGCCCGCAGGGCCTGGGCGACGTACTCGTCGATCTCGAAGGTGGTGAGGATGAGCACCCTCGTCCCGGTGAGCTCCTCGTCGCCGCAGATGGCGGCGGTCGCCGTCAGGCCGTCGACGCCGGGCATCCGGATGTCCATCAGGACGACGTCGGGCCGGGTGGCCCGGGCGAGTTCGACCGCCTCGCGGCCGTCGGCGGCCTCCCCGACCACCTCCATGTCCTCGGCCGCGTCGATCAGCACCCGGAACGCGCCGCGCAGCAGCGCCTGGTCGTCGGCGAGCAGTACGCGAATGGTCATGACTGGTCCTTGTCCTCTCGGGCGGCGGCGGTGCGCAGGGGCAGTTCGGCGGAGACCCGGAAGCCGCCGTCCGGGCGGCGGTCGGCGTGGAGCCGCCCGCCGACGGCGGAGGCCCGCTCGCGCATGCCGATCAGGCCGTAGCCGGTCGCGTCGGCCGCCGGGCCGGGGATCGCGGGCCAGGGGGTCGCGGATCGCGGGGCGGCGGGCCGGGGGCCCGGCGGGCGGGGCGCCCCCGGTCGCCGGACGGTGGACGCGCCGTTGGCGACGGTGAGGGCGACCCGGCTGCCGGAGTACGCGAGGGTCACGTCGGCGGTGGCACCGTGCGCGTGCTTGGCGACGTTGGTCAGGGACTCCTGGACGATCCGGTAGGCCGTCAGGTCGACCCCGGGGGACAGCGGACGCGGCTCGCCCTCGACAGCGAGCCGGACCGCGAGCCCGGCGCGCTCGAACGAGTTGATCAGGCGCGGGAGCTCGCCGAGCCCGGGGGCCGGCTCCAGCGGCGCCTGCGGGTCGTCGGCGCGGCGCAGCAGGCCGACGGTGGCCTTGAGCTCCTGGAGCGCCGAACCGGTGGCCTCGGTGAGGTGGCTGAGCACCTCGCGGGCCTGGGCGGGGTGGGTGTCCATCAGGTGGACGGCGATGCCGGCCTGGGCGTTGGCCAGGGCGATGTGGTGGGCGACCACGTCGTGCAGGTCGCGGGCGATCCGGATCCGCTCGTCGGCGACCCGTCGCTGGGCCTCCTCCTCGCGGGTGCGCTCGGCGCGCTCGGCGCGTTCCTCGATCGCGGCCAGGTGGGCGCGGCGGGTCCGGATCGCGTCACCGATGGCGCCGGGCAGCAGGACCCAGCTGATGACGCCGAGTTTGTCGCTCAGCGGCGCACCGGACTGGACGGCCAGGGCGGTGGTGCTGAGCAGCACGGCGGCGATCACCGTGGCGTTGCGCGCGGTGGACCGGTCGGTGCGCACGGCCAGGAAGTAGAGGGCCAGCACCACGGGGCCGACCAGGGCGGGGGTGAGCCGGAGGCCGGTCAGTGTGAGCAGGATGCCGAAGCCGAGGGTGACGGCGGTCACCGCGCGGGGGTAGCGGCGGTGGGCGAGCAGGGTGAGGCTGGACACGGCCGCGAGGACGACGGCCACCGGGTCGGGCGGGCCGTAGTGGCCGGCGCGGTCGACCATGGTGCTCACGCAGGTCAGCGCGGTCAGGACGATCACGGCCAGGGTGTCCAGCAGGCGGGGGTGGCGGCGCCGCACGCGCTGCCAGAGGTCGGTCATTCTCGTGCTCTCCGAATCCAGGGATGCCCTGGCGGCACCCTTGGCCGGGGTTCTGCCAGTACGGTCGCCGGCCGCCGCCGCGGGGCGGTGACCGGCAGGCCGGGGGCCGTCGGCGCGGTGGTCGACGGCCCCCGGACGGAAGGGGAACGATCTAGACGCCGACGGAGTGCCGAACCGGTTCCGGCCGGGGCGCCGGGGTCTGGAGCCGGGCGCCCTCGACATCGATGTCGGGCAGGATCCGGTCCAGGCTACGCGGCAGCCACCAGGCCCTGTGCCCGAGCAGTGCCAGGGCGGCCGGCACGATCGCCATCCGGACCACGAAGGCGTCGAAGGCGACGGCGGCGGCGAGGCCGAGACCCATCATCTTGATCATCGGCTCGTTCATCCCGATGAAGCCGGCGAAGACGCTGATCATGATGAACGCGGCGGCGGTGACGACCCGGGCGTTGTGCCGGAAGCCGGTGACCACGGCCTCGCCGGGTTCCTCGCCGTGGACGTAGGCCTCGCGGATCCGGGTGACCAGGAAGACCTCGTAGTCCATGGCCAGGCCGAACACCACGCCCACCATGAAGATCGGCATCATGCTCATCACCGGACCGGTCTGGTCGACTCCGATCAGCCCGGCCAGCCAGCCCCACTGGAAGACCGCGACGACCGCGCCGAGCGCGGCGGCCACCGACAGCAGGAAGCCGAGCGCCGCCTTGAGCGGGACGAGGACGGAGCGGAAGACCACCAGCAGCAGGACGACCGCCAGGCCGACGACGACGACGAGGTAGGGCACCAGCGCGTCGGTGAGCTTCTGGGAGACGTCGATGTTCATCGCGGTGGCACCGCTCACCAGAACGGTGGCGCCGGTGGCGGTCTTCAGGTCGGCCGCCTTGCCGCGGATGGCGTGGACCAGGTCCTTGGTCTCGGCGGCGGCCGGCCCGGTGGACGGCACGGCGGTGAGCACCGCGGTGTCACCGGTCCGGTTGAACATCGCGGGCGTGACCGAGACGACGCCCGGCAGACCGGAGACGGTCTTGGCGACCCGGTCGGCGGCGGCCTTGGGATCGGCCACCCCCTTGACGTCCACCAGGACGCTCAGCGGGCCGTTGAAGCCGGGGCCGAAACCGTCGGAGAGCAGGTCGTAGGCGCGCCGCTGGGTGGTGGAGGTCGGCTTGGACTCGTCGCCCGGCAGCCCCAGCCGCAGGTCGAGGGCGGGCGCGGCGAGAATGCCGAGGCCCAGCACGCCGCCCACCAGTACGGCCACCGGGCGGCGCAGCACGAAGCGGGCCCACCGGGCGCCACCGTTGGCCCGTTGCCGGACCGTGCCGCCGTTCCGTATCCGGCGGGGCAGGACGCGGCGGCCGAGGAAGCCGAGCAGGGCCGGCACCAGGGTCAGGGCGACCAGCACCGCGATCACGACCGTCCCGGCGGCGGCCATGCCCATCTTGGCGAGCACCGGGATGCCCACCACGGAGAGCCCGGCCAGCGCGATCACGACGGTGAGCCCGGCGAAGACCACGGCGGAGCCGGCCGTGCCGGCGGCCCGCGCGGCGGCCTCCCGGGGCTCGTGGCCCTCGGCGAGTTCGGCGCGGTAGCGGGACACGATGAAGACGGCGTAGTCGATGCCGACCGCGAGGCCGAGCATCATCGCCAGGGTGCTGGTGGTGCTGGAGAGGCCGAGCGTGCTGCCGAGCGCGGTGATCGCGGCGATGCCGAGGCCGACCCCGACCACCGCCGTCAGCAGCGGCAGTCCGGCGGCGGCGAGCGAGCCGAAAGTGATCAGCAGGACGAGGGCGGACAGCGCCATGCCGATGGCCTCGCTGCTGCCGCCCATCTCCGACTTGGGCAGCAGCGCGCTGCCGCCGATCTCGACCGTGAGGCCGGCGTCGCGGCCGTGCTGCGCGGCCTGTTCGAGGGCGTCCGTGGCGGCCGTCGACAGCGCGCCGGGCTTGGCGTCGTAGCCCACGGTCGCGTAGGCGGTGGAGCCGTCCTCGGAGACGGCGCCGGCCTGGAACGGGCTGACCGCGCCGGTGACCTGCTCACCGTGGGCGAGCTCGGCGACGGTCCGCTCGACCGCCTGCTGGTTCGCGGTGGCGGTGATCTTCTGCCCGGACGGTGCGACGAAGACCAGGCGGGCCGAGGCCCCGTCGGCCTTGGCGCCGGGGAAGCGCTCCTCCATGAGGTCGAAGGCCTTCTGCGCCTCCGTGCCCGGCATGGCGAAGCCGTCGTCGGGGGCGGCCGGCGCCTTGGCGGCCAGGACACCGGCGGTCGCCAGCAGCGCGACCCAGAGCAGGGTCACCAGGCGGCGCCGGAGAAAGGCCCATCGGCCCAGGCGGTACAGGAATGTGGCCACGGAAGAGCAGACTCCTTCGAAGGACGATCACAGTGCGCGCCGGGGCGCCCCCGGTGGCCTCGCGGCCCGGGTCGCCCGCAGCATGGCCATCCTCGGTCGGCCGGGGCCGTCGGGTCGTCCTCGCTCCGCAGACACTTTCCGTACTGCGCATGCAGTAGGAAGCGGTCCCGAACGGAGTACGGCGGGCCTCCCCCTACGGCGCCGCGCCCCCGGTCGCGTCACCCGGGCGGGCGGTGACGACGGGCCGTGGGCGGCCGGGCGAAGTAGCGTGATGTGCCTGGCCTGACCCTTTTGTCCGGTCCGTCCAGATCCGACCCTTTTCGATGATGTGCTCATCCCGCTGCCGGAGGTGGCCCAATGGGGGTTCCAGCCGCTCGCATCGTGTTCGACGAGAGCGACCGTACGGCCGTCGCGGACGCGGTGACGGAGATCCTCGCCACCGGCGCGCTGACGCTCGGCCCGTGGACCGAGCGTTTCGAGCAGGCGTTCGCCGCCGAACACGGCGCCTCGCACGCGGTCGCCGTGGCCAGCGGCACGGCGGCCCTGGAGGTGGTGCTGCGCACCGTCGGCGTCCGGGACCGCGACGTCGTCGTCCCGGCCGTCACCTTCTACGCGACCGCGGGCGCCGTCGTCCACGCGGGCGGCCGGCCCGTCCTCGCGGACGTGGACCCGGCGACCTTCGCGCTCAGCCCCGAAACCCTGGAGGCGGCCCTCACCCCGGACACCGCCGCCGTGGTGCTGGTGCACATCGGCGGGCTGATCACACCCGAGGCGGACGCCCTGCGCGCAGTCTGCGACCGCCGGGGCATCCCGCTGGTCGAGGACGCGGCCCACGCCCACGGCAGCAGCTACCAGGGGCGGCCCGCCGGGTCGTTCGGCCTGGCCGGCGCCTTCTCCTTCTACCCGACCAAGGTCGTCACCAGCGGCGAGGGCGGCATGATCCTCACCGAGTCGGCCGAGCTGCGCGACGAGGCGCGGATCTACCGCGACCAGGGCAAGGGCTCGTTCACCACCAACCACCACGTCCGCTTCGGCGCGTCCTGGCGGATGAGCGAGCTGAACGCGGCCGCCGGAGCGGTGCACCTGCGCCGGCTCAAGGAGTTCGTGGAGACCAGGCGCGCGGTGGCCCAGCGGTACGACGCGGCGCTCGCCGGGCTGGACGGGCTGCGGACGGTGGCCGAGCCGGCCGGCTGCCGCGGCAACTACTACAAGTACGTGGCGCTGCTGCCGCACGGCGTCGAACGCGCCGCGTTCAAGCGGACGGTGGCCGAGGAGTACGGCGTCCGGCTCTCCGGCGAGGTGTACGACCTGCCGCTGCACCTGCAGCCCGTGTTCGCGCCCTACCGGACGGCGCCGCTACCGGTGGCGGAGGACCTCTGCGCGCGGCAGATCTGCCTGCCGGTGCACTCCGACATGACCGCGGACGAGACCGACCAGGTGATCGAGGCGGTCTCGGCCGTCCACCGCCGGTTCGCGGGATGACCCCCGGGCGGCCGGTCCCCGGCAGGCCCGGGACCGGCCGCCCGCACCGACCGAAGAGACCGGACTAGGAGAGAGAACGTGCGCGTAGCCGTCACCGGGGGATGCGGATTCATCGGCTCACACGTCGTGGACCGGCTGCTGTCGGCCGGGCACGAGGTGCTCGCGGTGGACGCCACCGACAAGTACCTCAACCCCGACGCCGAGCACTCCCGTATCGACGTCCTCGACCTGCCCGCCCTGACCACCGCCCTCGACGGCAGCGAGGTGGTCTTCCACCTCGCCGCGATGGCCGACGTCGAACAGGTCTCCGCCGACCCGGTCCGGGCCGTGCGGACCAACATCGACGGCACCGCGACCGTCCTGGAGGCGGCCCGGCGCAGCGGCCTCAGCCGGACCGTACTGGCCAGCACCGTCTGGGTGTACGGCGCCGCGCTCGCCGGGGAGGGGCCGGAGGGCGAGGAGCAGGAGGTGGACGAGCACGTCCCGGTCGAGCTGGAGCGCAGCGGGCACCTGTACGTCGCCACCAAGCTCGCCGCCGAGATGCTGGTGCACAGCTACCGGGAGCTGTACGGGCGGCACTTCACCATCCTGCGCTACGGCATCCCGTACGGCCCGCGGATGCGCGACGAGCTGGTGGTGGCCCGGTTCGTGCAGGCGGCCCTGGCCGGGCGGCCGATCACCATCGCGGGCGACGGCCGGCAGAGCCGCAACTTCGTCTACGTGGAGGACCTCGCGGACGCCCACGTCCGCGCCCTCTCCCCCGCCGCCGAGGACCAGACCTTCGCGCTGGAGGGCTCGGCCGCGGTCTCCGTCCGGGACATCGCCGACACCGTCGACCGGCTGCTCGGACCGGTCACCATCTCGCACATCGAGGCGCGCGCCGCCGACTACGCCGGGCGCCGCATCTCGTCCGCCCAGGCGAAGCGGCTGCTCGGCTGGTCACCGCGGACCAACTTCGCCGACGGGGTGCGGCGGTACGCGGACTGGTACCGGGACGCCACCGGCGCCGGGCCCGACCCGTCCTGAGCCGGGGCGCCGCCGTGCCACACGCCCTGCTGGTCTCCGGTTCGCTCGGCCAGGGGCACGACGTGATGGCCCAGGCGTGCGCGGACTCGCTGCGGGCCCGGGGCTGGACGACGTCCACGGTCGACGCGATGGCGCTGCTCGGACAGCGCGCGGGCGCGGCCGGGGAGGCGGTCTTCCGGCGGCTGCTCGACCTGCCAGGGGTGTACGACGCCCTCCACTTCTCGGCGCTGCGGCCGGGCGCGCGGCTCGCGCTGCTGGCCGACGCGGCGGCGCGGGCCCGGCTGGTGCCGGCCCTGCGGGAGCTGGTCGCGCGGCAGCGCCCGGAGCTGGTGGTGTCGGTGTTCGCGACCGCGAGCTCGGCGGTGAACCGGTTGCCGGGGCGGGGGTTCCGGCATCTGGTGCTCTGCACGGACGTGACGCCGCACCGGCTCTGGGTGCAGGACGGCACCGACCTGTTCCTGGTCACCTCCGAGGTCGCCGCGTGCGCGGTGCGGCGCTACCGGCCGGACGCGGCGATCGCCGTACTGCCGGCACCGCTGCGCGCGCCGTTCTACCGCCCGCCCGGGCGGGCGGCGGCGCGGGCCGGGCTGGGCGTGCCGGCGGACGCCCGGTGCGTGCTGCTGATGTCCGGCTCCTGGGGCCTCGGCCCGCTCGCCCGCACGGCGGCCGCTCTCGCCGACGCCGGGCCGCACGTGCTGGCCGTGGCCGGACGCAACCGGGAGCTGGAGCGCCGGCTGCGCCGGGCCACCGACGGCCGCCCCCGTCTGCACCCGTTCGGGTACACCGACCGGATCCCCGCCCTGATGGCCGCCGCCGACCTGGTGGTGACCAGCTCCGGCGACACCTGCAGCGAGGCCCGCGCACTGGGCCGGCGCCTGCTGCTGCTGGACGTCGTCCAGGGCCACGGCCGCGACAACCTGCAGCACGAACTGGAGCTGGGCCACGCCGACGTCACCTCCGCCCGCCCCGCCGAGGTCGTCCGGAGCGCCCTCGCCGCCCTGGCCCGCCCCGCCCCGGCCCCGTCACCCGGCGCCTCCCCCGAAGCCTGGCGGACGGGCTTCGCGGCGGCCCTGGGACGGGTGGGCCTGGCGGCGGAGTAGCGGGGGACGCCCGGTCCGGCACCGCACGACACCGCTGAGACCGACGGGCGCCGCTTCAGCTCGGTGGTCATGGCAATTCTTCCGGTGACGCCGTGGGCCGGTTCGGCTGCACGAGGTGTACGGCCACGCCGTCAGGTGTGCTGTTGGAGGAAGGCCGCGAGTTCGGCGTTGTAGGCGTCGGGGTCGGCGTTCCAGGAGCCGGTGTGGCCTGCTCCTTCCACGGTGACGAGTCTGACCTGGTCGGGCCAGTCGTGGGCGAATTCGGCGCTGGTGGCGTACGGCACGACGGTGTCGCCGGTGCCGTGGAAGAGCAGGACCGGTTGCTTGGGGCCGCCGGTGCGCCGGTTGGCGGCCAGGACGTCGACATCGCGGAAGTCCACGTCCGCGCGCAGGCCGACGATCACGGTTTCCAGGGCGGCGACCGGTGAGGGCAGGCCAAGGCCGGTGACGATGGTGTCGAGGGCCGCGCGGTAGTCGAGGGCGGGTGAGTCGAGGATGACGGCGCGCACGGCGCTGGTGTCGGCGGCACGCTGGAGGTAGGTCTCGACGATGCCTCCGCCCATGGAGTAGCCCAGCAGGACGACGCCGGTGGCCCCGTGGTCGCGGGCGTAGCGGACGGCGGCGTCGAGGTCGCGCCACTCGGTGTCGCCGAAATGCCGGGTGTTGCTGCTGTCCTGGGGCGCGCCGGGGTCGTTGCGGTAGGTGATGTCGAGGACGGGGTGGCCGAGGTCGTGCAGTTGGGGCATGGTGCGCAGTCCTGCGGCGCGGCCGGCGCCGAGGCCGTGGACCTGGATGGCCCAGGTGGTACCGGTGGCGGGAAGGAACCAGGCGGGCATCGGGCCGAGTTCGCCGGGGTAGGTGACGTCCTGGTAGCCGAGTCCGATGGCCTGTCGGGGGTCGGTGGCCCAGACGGTGACGATGATCTTTGCCTTGGCGCCCGGGGTGGGCGGGGTGCCGGCGGTGAGTGCGCGGGTGACGGTGTCGCCGTCGGAGGCGAGGACGGGCCCGAGGGTGCCGTGGTGGCGCTGGTCGGTTCCCTTGTCCTGCCAGATCAGGCCGTAGGTACCGGCGTAGCGGCTGTCCGTGGTGGCGGGGAGGGTCACCGTGCCCGGGGCGGAGGCGACGATGTGGGTGTTGAGCGGGGTGTCGTCCATGGGGCGGACGAGTCTGCCCGCGGCCAGCCAGAGCAGGCCAGCGGTGGCGCCGAGCGCGAGGACGAGGGCGCCCGCGAGGCCGGCCAACAGGCGCCGGCGCAGCCGGGAACGGCGGGTTCGGCGGCCGGGAGCGGTCGGGCCGGGAGCGGGGGGCTCGGGTGGCACGGCGGACACGGGCTCGTGCGGGGCGTGGTCGCGGGGCATGGCTGGTGACGGTTCCCGGTTCATGAGTGCTTCAGGGTGGTGGGGCCGGCGGTGAGGGTGAGAGCGAGGCCGGCCGGGGTGACGGTGAGGGCGGTGGGCTTGAGGCCGAGCGGGTAGTCGGCGGACTGCTTCTTGGCGGTGAGGCGCTCGTTGATCCGGTCGAGCTGGGGTCCGGTGACGGTTCGGCCGAGAAACTGGAGGGCGGTGGCGGTGATGGTGACGCGGCCCTCGGTGAGTGCGGGCTTGAGGGTGAGTCGACCGGTGCCGCCGGCTCCCAGGCCGAGTTCGATCGTGCCGGCGGCAGGGTCGGTGCGGGCGGTGCCGACGGGCAGGCTCTGGCCCCCGTCGCGGACGGCGGCCGCCAGGGCGTCCGCGGGGATCGTGATGTCCGCCTTCACGTCGGCCGCGCTGGGCGCGGGCTCGGCGATGCGCACGTCGTTCATCGTGATGCGCGCCGAGGCGCCGCTCAGACCGCCGAGGCGGGCATTGTCGGCGCTCAGCGTGACGTGCTCCAGGTGCCGGTCGAGGATCTTGAGCAGGGCCGGACCGCTGCCGGTGTCGACCTTCACCTGAGTGCCGAGGGCCTTCGTCGTGCTGTCGGTGATCCGGCTCTCCAGCACGTGCCCGGCGACGGCCTCCGCCCCGGCGGCGAGCACCAGGAGCGCGGCCACGGGCACTGCGACAGCGCGCACGATCCGGCCGCGCCGGGTGGCCGGGCGCAGGAGGCGGCGCGGGCGGCTCGGCGGGCGGGCGGGTGTGCGGGCCGGCACGGGGCGGCGGGTCATGGTCTTCCTCGGGTGGGCTCGGGGCGGCTGACGGTCCGCGGCTCGGCGGGTGTCGCGGTGCGGGTACGGGCGAGGAGCGCCGCGGCGGCGGTGACCAGGACGGCCGTGACGGCGGCGCCGGCGAGCACGAGCGCCGTCGGGTCCGTGACCACCGGTGCCCTCCTTCGTTCCGGGCCCGCCGGTCGGCGGGCCCGGAAGCAGGCTGCACCGGGGCTGCAAGTGGGAGGTTCGGCTTCTGTTCGGGGCGTGTAAGGATCACGGCCGCCGCCCGGGGCCGGCTCATCGCGCGCGTTAGCATCGAACAGTTCGAGACCACGGCCGGAGCGTGCGCGGTGGCGGGCACGGGAGAAAACTGCGATGACACCAAGCAAGGGCCTCGTCCTGGTCGTGGAGGACGAGCGTCACATCGCCGACCTCCAGCGCCTCTATCTCACCCGTGAGGGCTTCGGCGTCCACACCGAGCACGACGGCGCGGCCGGTCTCGCCGCCGTGCGGCGGCTCCGGCCGGTGGCGGTCGTCCTCGACATCGGCCTGCCCGGTCTGGACGGCACCGAGTTCTGCCGGCGCATGCGCGCCGCCGAGGACTGGACACCGGTCATCCTGGTCACCGCGCGCGACGAGGAGGCCGACCGGATCCTCGGTCTGGAGCTCGGCGCCGACGACTACGTCACCAAGCCGTTCTCACCGCGTGAACTCGTCGCCCGCGTCAAGGCGGTCCTGCGCCGGACCGCGGGGCCGCAGACAGCCGGCGTGCACAGCGTGGGGCGTCTGCGTCTGGACTCGCTGCGCCGAACCGTGCACCGCGACGGTGAGCCGCTGGAACTGACCACCACCGAGTTCAACCTGCTCGCCCACCTGCTGGCCCGGCCGGGCCAGGTCTTCGGCCGCGATCAACTGCTCTCCCAGGTCTGGGGGTACGCCGACTACCGCGACAGCCGGGTCGTCGACGTCTACGTCTCCCAGCTGCGCGCCAAGCTCGGCGACGCCAGCCCGATCCGGACCGTACGCGGCGTCGGCTACAGCGCCCAGGAGAGCGGCCGATGAGGCGTCCGTCCGTCCGTGCTCCCGGGGGTTCGCTGACCGGCAACCTGGTCCTGCTCACCACCGTCGTGGCGACCGTGGCGGTGCTGCTGGCCGGGTTCGCGGCCTGGCGCACGGCCCGTTCCAACGCCGAGGCCCAGTACCGGGAACGGCTCACCCGGCAGGCCGCCGTGCTGTCCGTCGCCCCCAACCTCTCCGTGCTGCTGCTCGACCAGGCGCAGCGGCTGACCGGCGCCACCGGTGTCCGGGTCGCGGTGATCGCCCCCGACGGCCAGGTGGCGGGCCCATCGGCGGAGGCCGTCACCCCGAGGGACCGGGACGCCCTGCTGGCCGGTGAGGACATCTCCACCACGGCCGTGCTCAGCGGTGTGCGGGTCCTCGTGGAGGGCCGCCCGGCACGCGACGGCGCCGTGGTCCTCGCCCAGCCCTTCACCGAGGTCGACGCCGCCGCCGACCGCATCCGCGCCGGCCTCACCGTCCCCCTGATCGCCGGGCTGCTCGGGGCGGCGCTGGCCGGCACCCTCCTCGCCCGGCGTATCGCCCGGCCCCTGGTCGGCGCCGCCGCCGTCGCCCACCGGCTCGCGGGCGGCGAACGCGCCCTGCACTGCCCGGTACACGGCCCCGCCGAGGCCCGCGAGGTCGCCCGCGCCCTCAACACCCTCGGCACCGCCCTCGAACACAGCGAGGGCCGCCAGCGTGCGTTCCTCACGTCCGTCTCCCACGAGATCCGCACCCCCCTCACCGCACTCCGGGGCTACGCCGAGGCCCTCGCCGACGGCGTGGTCGAACCCGGACAGCAGGAGGAGGTCGGACGGATCCTCCTGGCCGAGACCAGGCGTCTGGACCGCTTCGTCACCGACCTCCTCGAACTCGCCCGCCTCGACGCCGACGACTTCCGCATCACCCGTGAACCCACCGACCTCGGCGCCCTCGTCCAGGAGACCGCGCGAGCCTGGACCCAGCAGGCGCGGCAGCAGGGGCTGCGCCTGAGCCTGGAACACCCCGACGAACCGGTGATCGCGGCCACCGACGCGTTCCGCGTCCGCCAGCTTCTCGACGGCCTCCTCGCCAACGCCGTCCGCCACACGCCGCCCGGCGCACCCGTCGTGCTGGCCCTGCGACGGACCGACACCGGCCGGGCGGAACTGCAGGTCCGCGACGGCGGCCCCGGCCTCACCGACGACGACGTCCGCATCGCCTTCCAGCCCGGCACCCTGCGCGACCGCTACACCGCCACCCGCCCCACCGGTACCGGCCTCGGCCTGGCCATCACCCACCGCCTCACCGAACGACTCGGCGCCGTCATCACCCTCCGCGGCCACGGCCCCGAAGGCGGCGCCCACTTCACCATCACCCTCCCTGAAGGGGTCTGACCGCTGTACGACGGAGGAAAGCCGAAGCCGGTGCGCCTGTTCTCACCTCGGCGCCGCGAACGCGGCCCGGACGATCCACGTGCTCCACACGTTCGGGCTCCTGCCCGCCGGCTGCCCCGGCCTCCTGTAGGTGTCAAGCGTTGTGCTCCTGCTCGCTGCCGGCCGACGTGGACGAAGACCGCCGCCTTGCCCAGCGCGGTCAGCTCGGCGATCGTCCCGGCACCCGAGCGGGAGATCACCACGTCCGCCAGGGCCAGGACGTCGGGCAGTTCGGCGCCGGCGAACCCGGTGAGCAGGTAGCGGTCCGCGAGGTGAGAGGGGAGGCCGGCGTCCACAGGCGGCTGTCGCGGCCGGAGGGCAGGCCGTGGTCGCGGAGGGGGCCGAGGGTGAGGGTGTGGGTGCGGCAGTGGGTGGCGATCAGGGGGAGGGCGGCGAGGGTGGCGCGCCAGGAGTCGGGGGCGGAAGTGCAGTCGGAGTCGTGCAGCAGGAGGGTGGCGCCGCCGGTGAGGCCGGGGCGGGCGGTGGCGTAGACGGAGGCCGCGGTGGCGTCGTCGGTCCAGTCCCGGCCCCAGGCGGTCCAGAGGACGGTGCGCAGTCCGAGGCGGTGGGCGGCGAGGGCCGGGCCGGCCGTGAGGACGCCGTAGGGCGGCCGGTACCAGCGCGGACGGGCGCCGCAGAGGTCGGTGACCGCCTCGGCGGTGCGGCGCAGTTCCCGCAGGTCGCGGGCGGGCGCGGGGTACCACGGCCGGCGGTGGTGCCAGCCGTGGACGGCGACCTCGTGGCCGCGGGTGACCAGTTCGCGGCCGAGGCCGGGGGCGCGCTCCAGCATCGCGCCGAGCAGGAAGAAGGTGGCGCGCACGCCGAGTGCGTCCAGGGTGTCCAGGACGTACGGGGTGCTGCGCGGGTCGGGTCCGTCGTCGAAGGTCAGCGCCACATGACCGGGCGGCGAACCGTAGCCGGCCAGGTGCCGGGCCGCCGTGCGGCGCACGGGCGGCAGCCGGACGGCCGCCGGTGCGAGGTGCAGGAGCTGGAGGCCCGCGGCCACTGCCGCGGCCCGGCGGGCGGCGCGGGCCCGGTCCATCGGTCTGCGCCTCCCCCGCCTCAGCCGAACCGGGCCGCCAGGCGCCGGAACGCCCCCGGCGCGACGCCGTGGAGGCGCGCGGGGAGGCCGAGCCAGTGCGGGACGAAGAGGCGGTCGCGGTCGGTGGCGATGGTCGCGAGGACGGCGTCGGCGACCCGGTCGGCCGAGACCGGGCGCGGCCGTTCCCGCTGGTAGGGGGTGCCGCGCCGGGCGAAGAACGGGGTGTCCACCGGTCCGGGCAGGACGAGCCGTACACCGACGCCGGTGCCGCGCAGTTCGTACCGGAGGCTCTCGGCGAACATCGCCAGCCCGCCCTTGGTGGCCGCGTAGACGGCCTCGTCACGGACCCCGACCTGGCCGGCGATCGAGCCGAGCAGGACGATCCGCCCGCGGCGCCGTTCCAGCATGCCGGGCAGCAGCAGCCGGACCAGCCGGAGCGGGGCGGCGAAGTTGACCTCGATCATCCGGTCGAGGGCGTCGGAGGGCATGGTGGCGAACGGTCCGCGCCAGCCGAGGCCGGCACTGGCGATCAGCACGTCCACCCGCCCGGCGGTGGCGAGGGCGGCTTCGGCCAGGCGCAGCGGACCGTCCGGTTTGCCGAGGTCCTGGGGCAGGGCGTGGCCTCCGGTGCGGGCGGCGACGGCGTCGAGGCGGGCGCGGTCGGTGCCGGAGAGCAGCAGCTGCCAGCCGGCGGCCGCCAGGCGGGTCGCGGTGACGGCGCCGATGCCGGAGGAGGCGCCGGTGACCAGAACGACCGGGCGATCGGCGGCGGCGGGGCCGGGCCGGCGGGCCCGGTGGGGTCGTCGGTGGACCTCGTCCGCCATGGTCACCTGCCGCTCTGTCCGTGCCTCGCCGTCCGTTTTGTCCGGCAAGCCACCTTCGCACGGCGGCGCCGCCCGGGCTACCGGGGCGGGACCGCCGCCTCCGTCTCCTGCTCGGCGGCGGCCCGGGCGCCGGCGGCGGCCTCGCTCTCCGGTTCGCCGAAGCGGGAGAGCAGGAAGGTGCCGCCGACGGCCACCACGAAGCCGGTGAGCGCGCACCAGGCGTAGCCGGGCCGGGCCGCGTCGCCCAGCACGACGACCCCGACCAGCGCCGGACCGAAGGTCTCGGTGACCGTTCCGGCGGCGGTCGCCGCCGTCACCGTGCCGCGCTGCAGCGCCAGCGCGTACGCCAGGTACCCGCCGAGGCCTCCGGCGGCGAGCGCGTACGTCGCCGGGTCGGTCAGGAAACCGACCGGGCCGGTGGGGTCCAGGACGCGGACGGCCAGGCTGGTCACGCCGAAGCCGGCCCCCGCGAGCAGGCCGAGGCCGGCCGCGGCGGCGTTCCCGTCACGCCGGACCAGGACCAGGGTGAGCAGCACCATCACCACCGTGGCGGCCAGCAGCGCCCAGTGGAAGACGGGCCCGGCGTGCTCGCGGCCCTCCCGGCCCGAGCCGAGTGCCAGCAGGGTGAGGCCGACGACCACGGCCGCGATCCCGCAGACGTCCCCGCGCCGCAGGCGGGCGCCGAGCAGCCGGACGGCGGCGAGCGCGGTCACCGCCAGGCTCGCGTTGGTGAGGGCCTGGACCAGGAAGAGCGGCAGGCTGCGCAGGGCGACGATGCTCAGGGCGAAGCCGGCGATGTCCAGTGCCGTGCCCAGCAGGAACTGCCAGGACCGGGCGAGCGCGGCCAGCAGCCCGGCCCGCACCCGGTCCGCCCGGGGGGCCGTCCGGGCGCCGCGGGCCTGGAAGACCGACCCGAAGCCGAAGCAGACGGTGGCGACCACGGCGGTGGTGAGTCCGAGCAGCATGGCTCTCCCAGCCTCGGCGGCAGGATCCACCCCCAGTCTGTCCCCGCGCCCGGCGGACCGCACCGGCGGTCGGGTGGGACCGGGGGCCCTACGGCTTCAGGGCGACGGCGGCGTAGGAGGCGGCCTCGGCGTCGCCGACCGGGCCGGCGCCGTCGCCGGGGTGGTCGGGGCGCCAGCGGGGGGTGGGGACGAGGCCGGGGGCGACGAAGGCCCAGCCGTCGAAGAAGCGGGTGAACTCGGACCGGGTACGGGCCTGCGCGGCGGTGCCGCCGGCCTCGTAGACGCGGACCAGCCGGGCGACCTCCTCGGGGGCGAACTCCGGGGTGACGTGGGACATCACCAGGGCGCTGCCCGGGACCAGGCAGTCCTTGAGGTGCTCGACGATCTCGTAGGCGCCGAGCGCGTCGGGGACGAAGTGGAGCAGGGCGTTGAGGGAGAGCCCGACCGGGCGGGTGAGGTCGATGGTCTCGCGCAGCCGGGGTGAGGCGAGCAGCGCGGCGGGGTCGGTGACATCGGCCGCGACGTAGGCGGTGCGGCCCTCGGGGGTGCCGGTGAGCAGGGCCTGGGCGTGCGAGAGCACGATCGGGTCGTTGTCGGCGTAGACGACCCGGGCCTGCGGGTGGATCCGCTGGGCGACCTCGTGCAGGTTGGGCGAGGTGGGGATGCCGGTGCCGATGTCGAGGAACTGGTCGATGCCGGCCCGGGCGAGGGCCCGGGTCGAGCGGTGCACGAAGGCCCGGTTGGCGCGGGCGGCGGCGCGCAGCCAGGGTGCGACGGCGAGCGCCTGGCCGGCGGCCTCGCGGTCGGCCGCGAAGTTGGTGAAGCCGCCCAGGTAGTAGTCGTACATCCGGGCCGAGTGCGGCACGTTCAGCCGCAGGTCGGCCCCGTCGTAGTGGCTCATTGCGCTCCCCCCGGGGTGACGGCCCCGGCCCGGGGCGTCGGCCGGGCCCACGACGGCCGGGCCCACGGCGGCCGGGCTCTGTGCGCAGGACCCGATGACAGGACCCGGTGGCAGGACCTTTCGATAGGTGCCCATCGCACCCGGGGACCAATCACCCCCTGTCACAGCCGGGTTCGAGGCAACGAACGATCATCAGATCAGAGAAGATGACAATCTGTGTTCGAATTGCAGCCTGGAGTGACAGAGCTGATGGAATGTCGGTGGGCACCAGACAGCCCCCACCCTCAGGCGGCCCGGCATGCAGACCACGGCCGCGGAAAGCAGGCTCGATGACGATCGACAGGGGTGTCCGCCCGCGTGGGCACCGGGGCGGGCCGACGGTGGCGAGCCCGGCCGGGGCGTACGGCGACGGTGGGTACGGTGAGTACGGCGGGCCCGGCGAGTACAGCGGGCCCGGCGGCTATGGCGGCTACGGCGAGCGCGACTACCGCGACGGGGGCCGGGGCCAAGGCGGACAGACCGCCGAGGAGCCCGCCAACATCCGCCTGGAGCTGGCCTATTCGGCGTTCTGCGAGACCCATGAACCGGCCTGGCGGGCACTCGCCCTGACCCGGATAGGCAACCGCGCGGACATGGCGCTGGTCGTCGAGGCGGTGAAGGAGGACCTCGCGCGCTGCTGGCCGCATGTGCTGCGGTTCGAGGAGCCGGCCGCGTACGCCTGGCGGCTGGCCAACCGGCACGTCGCCGACTGGGTGGCCGGCGAGGAGCCGGTCGAGGTGGAGGCCGTCACCTTCGCCGCCGTGATCGGCGCCTTCAAGGACGTGGCGAACGGCCTGCTGCACAGCGAGGCGGACGAGGTCCGGCTCTACGCGGCGATCCTCGAACTCCCGGACCGGCAACGGGATGTGATCGTGCTGCGCTATCTGCTCGGCCTGCACGTCAAGGTGATCGGCGCCTACCTGGGCCGGCCGGTGGCGACCGTCCACTCCAATCTCCGGCACGCCAGGGACCGGCTCGCCAGACGGCTCGGGGTCCGCGAACTGCCCGACCGGGAGGGCGGTCAGTGAACCCCCGGCCCCGGCCCGAGGCGCTCACCGAACCGGGCGCGCCGCTGCTGGTCCCCCGGGCCGAACGGGCGCACGCCGCACGGATCGCGGCGCTGCGCCGGGCCAGGCTGACGGCCGCCCCCGCGCACCTGCCGTCCGAGCACGAGCAGGCCGCCTTCGAACTGGGCCTGGTGGTCGCCCTGGTGCTGAACGCGCCGGACGCCTCCCGGGGCCTGGACCTCCTGGTCGACGCGCGGCGGATCCAGCCCGAGGGCGCGGAGGTGTTCGGCGCCCTGCTGTACGCCACGGGCCGCGCGGAGGGCGCGGAGTTCTGGTGGCGGTTCGCCGCCGGCTCCGGGAGCGGCACGGCGGCGTACTGTCTGCACCTGCACCACCTCAAGCTGGGCGAGACCGACGACGCGGACTACTGGCGGGCCTGGTCGGACCAGCTCACCGCCGCCGAACGCCCGGGCGGGACAGGCCCGTTGCGGGTGGGCCGACCGCTGCTGCCGGACGACGTGCGGCGCGACGTCCTCTCCCGCTGCCATCGCGGCCTGGCGCCGCGACTGCCGCCCGCGCTGGTCGCGGTGATCGACCGGCTGCCGCTCCAGGACGACGCGGAGGAGCCGGGTGAGGTGCCCAGCCCGTGGGGGCTCACCTCGGGCACGACCTCCGCCTGCTCCTGGGACGGCCCATGGGGCGACACGCAGAACAAGGAGCCGAACGAGTGACGCGGTGACACGTCCGGGTGAAGCTGCCGCCGCGCCGAGCGCACCCTTTCAGGTGAGCCGGACGAGCCGGGCGGCGACCTCCGGGGCGCGACCGCCCCCTTCGGCGGCCACCGGCAGGGCGTCCCAGGGCGGTGGAGCACCCGGCCCGGCACGGTGGACGACGTAGTGATGGGGGGCCATCGCGGTGTCCCGCCCGGGCAGGGCGGCGACCACGGCGCGGTGGGCGGTCAGCGGGGTGAGCGTGCCGTCCTCGGTGAGCAGCCGGGCGACCAGGCGGCCGTCGGTGAGTTCGACCCGTGCGGCCGCGGTACCGCCGAGGGCATGGGCGAGCAGGGCGCGAACGGCGTCCAGATCGATCCAGGAGCCGTCGATCCGGTGCCAGTCGCCGCTTCGGACGGTCGGCCGCAGGGCGGGCAGGGAAGGCAGGCCGGCCAGCGGCAGCGGACCGGCCGCGGCGGCCTTGAGGACGGCGAGCAGACCGTGCGCGAACTCCGCGGTCTCCGCCCGGTCGAGCACCTGTGGGCAGGTGACCAGGGCGAACTCCAGGCTCCCGGAGATCCGCAGGATGTTGAACATGATCCGGACCGGGATCGGCTGGTCGGGCAGCCAGGTGAGCTCGGGGTCGGCCACGGGCGCCGGGCGGGCGTCCGACATGGACTCCGGGATGGTGAGGCTGAGGTCGTTGACGACGACCTGCCGGGCGAAGCGGGAGCCCCGCAGATGGGCGACGTCCTCGATGGTCTGCCAGACCTTGGCGGCGTCCATGGTGCTGTTCCAGTAACCGGCGAGGGAGGCGGACTTGGCGCGGCCGATCAGCTCGTCGAGGTCGGCGGCGTCGGCGTCCAGGGTGAGCAGGGCGTCCTGGGCGAGCGTGCCGACATGGTCGGCCAGCACGGCCCGCTGACGGTTGGCGGACAGCGCCGAGATCACCAGGGCCGGCTGGTCCGCGCACCGGGCGACCAGGGCGGCGAAGGCGGCGAGCAGGACGACGGACGGGCTCGCCCCGGTCCGCCGGGAGGCCGCGGCCAGATCCTCGGCGGCCGCGCGGGAGCGCAGGACCACCGCGGCGACGCCGCCCGGAGGGCCGGTGATCCGGGAGTCGGCGAAGACGGCCTGCGGGCCGGTGGCGAGGAGTTTCTCCCAGTGCCGCAGGGACGCCGCGGCCTTGCGGCGGCCCTGGTCGCTCTGTTCGAGGGCGGCCACCTGCAGCGGGGTCCGCGCGGTGGCGGGCGGGAGCTCCTTGCCCGCGGCGAGGGCGAGCCAGTCCTGGATGAGCAGCGCGGTGGCCGCTCCGTCCGCACCGGCGTGGCAGACCACCACGATCAGCCGCAGCACCCGGTCGGCCTCGGTAAGGAGGGTGAAGCGCAGCCGCGGCGCGACCGTCAGGTCGAACCCGACAGCGACCCCGATTCGCCCCAACTCATCGGCCAGGCGGTCCAGTTCGACGGCCTGGAGGCCGCCCGCTTCCACCGTCGTGACGGTGAACTCGCCTTCCGGGCACACCTCCTGACGGTCGGGGAAGGCGCCCGGGCCGGGGCCGGGCGGGAAGGCGGTGCGCAGCGATTCATGGCGTTCGACGAGAGCGCGCAGGGCGTCGAGCGCGGCGGGCAGGGTGGTGTCGTCGGGCACCGGCCAGACGGACTCCTTGTTGATCTGCTCGGGGTTGTCGCGCCGGATGCAGCGGATCATGTTGTCCTGGCCGAGGGTGAGCGGCCCTGAGCCGCTGCTCGCGCCACCGTACCGGACCGTGATCCGTCGGCTGGTCTCTGTCACGTGATACGCGCCCTTCGGCTGGCCGGGGTCTCGGCGGGATGCGGATCGGGACGCTATCAGCGGCCCCGAGAAGTGGTCCAGACCAGAAATCTGGGATAACTGACGGATCGTCAGCTTTCTTGCCAGGCAAGGGCTGTCGGCGGATTCCAGGCTCGGCTTCGGACCCGGACCGGCCGCTCGCCGACGACCGCGACGGCGGCCCGGAACGGTCCGGGGACGGGGGTGTCGTGGACCTGGCACGGGCCCTCGCCCAGGGCGCCCACCTCGGCCAGGCGCAGCGGGGCCGGTCCGGCCAGCGGCAGGCCGAAGCCCTGGACCAGCCGCCCGCCGTACGCCTTGACGCAGGCCTCGCGGCGGCACCAGAGCCGGGTGAAGCGCTCGGCCCGGGCGGCGGGCGAGGGCGCATCGGCCAGGAATCGCGCTTCGGCGCCCGGGAAGTAGCGGTTCGCGATCCGGGAGGCCACCCGGGCGTCGCGGATCTCCTCGACGTCGGCACCGACCTCCCGGTGCTCGGCCAGCGCCAGCACGGCGAGGGCGCCGGAGGCGGAGTAGCTGATCCGCAACCGGCCGTCGTCGGTGACCGGTTCGGGCTTGCCGTGCGGACCGTGACGCCAGACGACCTCGGCGGGGTGAATACCGAGGCGCTCGGCGACCAGCAGCCGGACGGCGCCGTGGACGGCGGTGAAGCGGCGGCCGAGCAGCCGGTCGGGGCCGGCGGCGCGGGCGCGTTCACGGGGGTCGAGCAGGTGCCGAAGCCGCTGGAGCACGGGCTCGGGCTGGTCGGTCGGGATGACCCAGAGGTCGATCAGGTCGGCCGGGCCGGTCGGGTCCGCCCGGGCGATCGGGCCTGCCCGGTCGGGCAGTTCGGGCCGGACGGACGGGCGGGCCGGGTCGGCCGGAACGGACCGGCCGGGCAGTTCGGGCCGCCCGGACGGGCCGGTCGGAACGGCCCCGTCGGACGGCCGGGGCCGCCCCGCCGGGTCGATCGGTCGGGTCAGTTCGGGCAGGTCGGCCAGTTCGGACAGGTCGGGCCAACTCACAGGAACGGTCGGGCAGGTCGGGCCCGGAGGGTCGGCGCAATCAGCGCAATCAGCGGAATCGGCAGGGTCGGCGGCCGGCTCGGCCGTCACGGGCCGGGCCGCAGGGCCAGGGTGCTCAGCACGCCGAGCCTGCGGTCGTGGCCGGCGACCAGCACCGGCCGCTGTTCGGCCTGCCAGCCGGGCAGCCGCCCGGCCAGCTCCGCCCAGACCCCGGTGAACGGCTGGGCGGCGGAGGCCGTCACCGCCTCCCCGGAGTCGTCGCCCACCGCCAGGCCCGGGCCCAGGACGAGCGCGAGGCCCGCGCCCAGGGTCTCGGCCTGTGCCCGGACGGCCTTCTCCAAGGCCTCCGACGCCGGCTCCGGCTCCGACACCTGACGTACCGTCAGCCCATCCCCGTCCGCCTCCTCGCAGACCAGGACCACGACACAGTGCCGCTCGGGCAGTTCCACCGGCTCGGCCGGCCGGTAGTGCAGCGCCGTCTGCTCGACGACGACCACCACCGCACGGCGGCAGACCCCGGTGCGCTGGTAGTCGGCGGCGATCCGCAGCGCGGTGAAGGCGGCGGCCGAGCCCTGGTCGCAGACGGCGAAGGCCAGCGGCGAGCCGGGACAGGACCGGCTCATGGCGAGCGAGGCGGGGGCGCCGGGGCGGACGTCCGGGGTGTCGAACGCCAGGATCAGCAGGTCCACCGGTCCGCTGTCGGCCAGGGCCTCGCCGAGCAGGCCCTCGGCCATCTCCGCGTAGGAGTGCCCGACGCCCTCGCCCAGCAGGTCCTCCCGCAGCGGCAGGCCGTACGGGCGGACCAGGTCGGAGACGAAGACCCGCAGGTCCGGGTCGAGCGAGGTCTCCGACCGGCCGTCGACGTACCGCGCCAGCACCTTGCTGATCCGCAGGCCCCGGCCGGTCTCGGCGGCCACCCGGTCAGTCCTCGGGGATGACGTGCCCGGCGACGTAGTCGGCCAGTTTCGTCACCGAGCGCAGGTCGTCCTCGCCGATCTGCTCGACGTCCACCTGGATGTCCAGCGACTCCTCGACCTCCAGGATGAGTTCGATGGTGCCGGCCGAGGTGAGGCCGAGGTCGTCGAAGAGGCAGGCGTTCTCCGGGATCTCGGGGAGGTCGCGCTTGAGGACGCGGGGCAGCAGCTCGCCGATGCTCCGCAGGATCCGGTCGCGCAGTTCGGTATCGGTGGTCTGGACCGCGGGTTCTGACATGGGTGTCCCGTCCCGTCGTACGTGGAATGTGAATGGGGGGCGGCCGGCCGAGGTGGTCGTCCCCGCCGCGCCGATACGTCGCCCGGGCCCGCCAGGCTGACGGTACGTCAGTGTTCGACGGCCATGGCGGAGAAGGTGGCTCCGACACCGGCGGCGGCGATCAGGTAGCGGTCGCCGCGCTGGAGCAGCCCCCGCGTGGTGGCGGTGTGGAGATTGATGAGGCTGTCCGCAGCGAAACTGTGCCCGACCTTCGGCACGTTGTCCAGCACCACCCGGTCGACCGGGTAGCCGATCCGGCGGCAGATCATCCGCCAGGAGGCCTGGTTGACGTTGTGCGGAAGCACCGCCGCGAGGTCCGAGAGGTCCAGACCTGCCTGGTCGAGGGCGGCCTCCATCGCCTCGATCATCACCGCCGGGTACTCCCGCTGGTAGCGCGCGAGCAGGTCCGGGTCCTCGGCCAGCCGGCCGTCGAACTCCGGCCGGTGGCGGACGGCGTAGGAGAGCACCCGGTTGCGCTCGCCGGTGGCGCGGACCAGGCAGGCGGCCGCACCCTCGGCGAAGATCCCGGTCTCGGGTACCACCTGGGCGTCCTTGGTGAAGGTCTTCTCCCCCGCCAGCACCAGCGCCAGCGCCTCCGGATCCGGGTCGCCGGCCAGCAGCCTGCCTGCCAGGTCCACCGCCAGCAGGCCCACCGCGCAGGCGTGGTGGGTCACCGTGAAGGCGTTGGCGTGGGACAGGCCGTAGCGGCCGAGGAGCTGGTGCAGCGGGTTGAGCGGGTAGGGCACCGCCACCGGCATGCTGCGCGCGTGGATCACGAACCGGACATGCCGTTCGCGTCCGCGCAGCTGCGGTAGGGCCTCGACGGCGGCGCCGAGCAGGTCGGGCAGCGTCCCGTCCGGGTCCAGCCGTAACTGGTCCAGGCCGTGGAAGCGGCGAAAGAGTCGAAGTTGACGTGGGGTCAGGCCGATCCGCTCGCCCACCGCCTCGATGGGCACGGTGAGGTGGGGGAGGTGAACGGCCACTGCCTCCAGTGCTGTCACGCGGGCTAGTATTCCGACGCCCGACGGGTCGCACAAGTGATCTCGGGCCGTTCTGAGACTCACACGCCCCGTGCCGTCGAGCAGGTGGAGCCCCCCGATGACCGATCGTGAACCCCCCGATTCCCCCGCCCCGGTGAGCCCGGAGCTGATCGCGCTGCTGCTGGAGGCCGCCGAGGCGCCGCCCGAATGGGCATCGCTGGTGACCCCGCAGGCCCGGCTGGACGGCGACCTGACGCTGGACGAGGTCGAACTGGCGGCCCTGGCCGCGAAGCTGCGTGAGCGCTACGGCCCGGCGGCCGATCTCGACCGGCTGCGCGCCGGGCTCGACCTGGCCGGCCTGGAGGCCCTGACCGTCGCCGACGTGCAGCGGCTGATCGCGGCGCAGGTGCGCCGATGAGCCGCTTCCTGCTGGTGGTGCCGCCGCTGACCGGGCACATCAACCCGACGGTGGGCCTCGCCCGCGAGCTGACCGCGCGCGGGCACGAGGTGGCCTGGACGGGGACGGAGTCCGTGCTGCGGCCGCTGCTCGGGCCCGGGGCGACGGTCCTGGGGACGGGCACCCGGGCGTTCCGGGCGCAGGGCGGACACGGGCTCGCCGCCCTGCGGTCGCTCTGGGAGGGCTTCATCGTCCCGTACGCGCGGTTCACCGCGAAGCCCCTGGACGCCGTCGTCCGGGAGTACCGGCCGGACGCGCTGCTGGTCGACCAGCACACCCCGGCCGGTGCGCTGGTCGCCCACCGGCACGGGCTGCCGTGGGCGAGCCTGGCGCCCGGCGCGATGGAGCTGGGCCGGCCGTTCCGGACGCTGCCGCAGGTCGAGGCGTGGATGACCGGCCTGCTGGGCGGGCTCTGGCAGCGGGCCGGACTGCCCGGGGAGGAGTACACCGATCCCCGTTTCTCCCCCGCCCTGGTGCTGGCGCTGACCGGCTCCGCGCTCACCGGCCCGGAGCCGTTCCCGGACCACTACGCGCTGGTCGGGCCGGTGCTGGCCGAACGGCCGGCCGACCCGGACTTCCCCTGGGAGCGGCTGCTGCCGGGGCGGCGGCGGGTCCTGGTGACCATGGGCACGCTGGCCGGGGACATCGGCGCGGACTTCCACGCGCGGGCGGTCCGGGCGCTGGAGCTGTGCGGGGACGACGTGCAGCCGGTGATCGCCGCGCCGCGCGAGCTGCTGCCCGAACTGCCGCCCCACGCGGTGGCGGTGGACCGGGCACCGGTGCTGGAGCTGATGGCCCGCGGGGCGCTGGACGCGGTGCTCTGCCACGGCGGGATGAACACCGTCGGCGAGGCCCTGGCACACGGGATTCCGCTGGTCACGGCACCGATCCGGCACGACCAGCCGTTCGTCGCGGCGCAGGTCGCGGCGGCCGGCGCCGGGCTGCGGGTGCCGTTCGCCCGGGTCGCACCGGAACTGCTGGCGCACCGGCTGCGGACCGTCCTGGACTCGGCCGCCCACCGGGAGTCCGCCGTCCGGGTGGGTGCCGCGCTGCGCGCGGGCGGCGGGGCGGTGACGGCGGCGGACCGGCTGGAGGCGCTGGTCACCGGCGGGGCGGCCGCGGTGCCCGGCGCGGCGCCGACGGCCGAAGAACATGCACATCCATTGGTCTAGGCCATTGTTTCCCGACCGTCGGAGACTCTAGGGTGGGCGCGCAGCACCGTTTTCTCAGGTGCCCCGGCAGCCCATCCCAGCACGGGAGTTCTGGTTGATCGAGACCAAGGGACTGCGCAAGTCCTATCGCAAGAACACCTCCCGCAAGCGCGGTGAGAACACCACCGTCGACGCCGTCCGCGGCATCGACCTGTCCGTCGCCGCAGGCGAGATCTTCGGTTTCCTCGGCCCCAACGGGGCCGGGAAGACCACCACCATGCGGATGCTCGCCACCCTGATCCGCCCGGACGGCGGGCAGGCCCGGATCGCCGGGGCCGACCTGCTCACCGACCCGGCCGAGGTCCGCCGCCGGATCGGCTACGTCGCCCAGGGCGGCGGCACCACCGACACGGTCAGCGCCCGCGAGGAACTCGTCCTCCAGGCGAGGATGTACGGCGCCGCCAAGGCACCGGCCCAGCACGCCGCCGAGGCCGCGCTGAAGGCCTTCGACCTGGAGGAGTTCGGCGACCGGCCGTGCGTCACCTACTCGGGCGGCCAGCGCCGCCGGGTGGACATCGCGCTCGGGGTGATCCACGCGCCCCAGGTGCTCTTCCTCGACGAGCCGACCGTGGGCCTGGACCCGGTCAGCCGCGGCCGGCTCTGGGAGGAGATCCGCCGGCTGCGCACCGAGGGCATGACGGTCGTGGTGACCACGCACTACCTGGACGAGGCGGACGCGCTCTGCGACCGGGTGGCGATCGTCGACCACGGCGAGGTGGTGGCCGAGGGCACCCCGGAGTCGCTCAAGCGGGAGATCTCCGGGGACGTCGTGCTGGTCGGGCTGGAGCCCGGCGGGGCGGGCTCCGAGGAGGACGGCTCCCCCGCCGAGCGGGCGGCCCGGGCCCTGCGCGCGCAGCCGTACCTGCACCGGCTGGAGCTGCAGGGCGAGGACGGGCTGCGGCTCTACCTGGACGACGGCGCGGCGGCCATCCCGCAGCTGCTGCGCGTCCTGGACGGCGCGGGCGTGACGCCCGGCACCGTGCAGCTCCAACGGCCCAGCCTGGACGACGTGTTCCTGGCGCGGACGGGCCGTTCGCTGAAGCAGGCCTGACCCGCCGCGGCTCCGGCCCTGTCTCTCTCCCCCTTTTTCCAGCCCCTCTCCGCCTCCACGCTCCGACTCCACCTTCTGGGGACACCGATGAAGCTCGCCCGCGACACCTGGCTGGTCTTCCAGCGGCAGTTGCTGCTGATGATCCGCACCCCGGTCTGGATCGCCGTCGGAATCATCCAGCCGGTCTTCTACCTGCTGCTGTTCGCACCGCTGCTCAAGAAGGTGCTGGCGCCGGACGGCGCGTCCTCCTACGCCGATGCCTACCAGGTGTACGTACCGGGCCTGTTGGCGGTGCTCTGCATCTTCGGCGGCCTGTTCACCGGCTTCAGCCTGCTGGGCGAGCTGAAGGCCGGGATCATCGAGCGGTCCCGGGTGACCCCGGTCAGCCGGCTGGCGCTGCTGCTCGGGCGGGCGCTGCGGGAGATGGTGGCGCTGCTGGTGCAGGCGGTCATCATCACCGTGATCGCCCTGCCGTTCGGCCTGCGGGTGGGGCCGGTGAACCTGCTGCTCGCCTATCTGCTGCTGGGGCTGCTGGCGCTGATGACCTCGGCCGTCTCCTACGGCATCGCCCTGATGGTGCCGAGCGACGCGGCGATGGCCCCCGTGGTGAACACCATCGCGCAGCCGATCGCGCTGCTCTCCGGGGTGCTGCTGCCGCTCACCCTGGCGCCGGACTGGCTGCAGCAGACGGCCCGGTGGAACCCCTTCTACTGGGCCGTGGAGGGCATGCGGGCGCTGTTCTCGGGCCACCTCGGGGACAGCGCGGTCTGGCAGGGGCTGCTGGTGGTGGCCGTGATGACGGTGGCCGCCGTGTACTGGTCGGCGCGGCTGTTCTCCACCCGGGTGCGCTGAGCACCGGCGGAAGCGGGGGCGGGGCCCATTCGGCCCCGCCCCCGCTTTCGGCTGTCACGCGCCGTCGACGACACGCTGCGTGACCGGCTACGGGCGGGGAGGGGCCGCCGGATCCTGCCGACCGGGCGCGGCGAACGTACCCTCGTGCCCGGGGCCCCAGGCCGCCGGAGAGCACGACTCGATGACAGGAGGAGCCTCATGACAGGCGAGCAACCGGTTCTCGTGACCGGCGCCACCGGCAGTGTGGGCGGCGTGGGCAGGCTGGTGGCCGACGCGCTGCGACGGCGTGGCCTGCCGGTCCGCGCCCTCGTCCGGGTGGATGACGAGCGGGCCGAGGTACTGCGCGCACTGGGTACCGAGGTCGTGGTGGGAGACCTGACCCGCGGTGCGGACGTCGCTCGCGCGTTGGACGGCTGCGGGCGGATGTACTTCGGCATGGGCGTGTCCGCGCAGTACCTGGAGGCGACGGTGACCGTGGCCTCCGCGGCCCGCCGGTACGGCGGCCTGGAGGTGCTGGTCAACATGAGCCAGATGACCGTCTCGCAGATGGATCTCACCAGTACGGCCGAATCGGCGCAGCAGCGCCAGCACTGGCTGGCCGAACAGGTCCTGGACTGGTCGGGCCTGCCCGTGACACACGTTCGGCCGACCGTGTTCCTGGAGAATCCGCTCTTCCGGGTCTTCGCGTACGAGTCGATGGCGAGGGACGGGACGATCCGGCTGCCCTTCGGGTCCGGCCGCACCTCCCCCGTCGCGGCCGCGGATGTCGCGGAGGTCATCGCGACGGTCCTGGCGGACCCCGCTGCGCACGTCGGCCGCCGCTACGAACTGACCGGACCCGTCTCGCGGGACCTGACGGAGCTGGCCGCGGAGTTCTCCGCGGTGCTGGGCCGGCCCGTTCGCTACCTCGACCCGCCGTACGACCGGTGGGTCGACCGGGAGTTGCGCCCGCTGGGGCTTCCCGGCCACGTCTTCGAGCACCTGGCGACCATGGCCCGCCTGCACGCCCTCAACCGCTACGACCGCGCCACCGGCGACATCGAGCTGGTCACCGGACGGCCGCCCACGGGGCTGCGGGAGTACGTCCGGGACAATCCCGGGCTGTTCCCCTCGGCGGCCCGCGCTGACGCCGGAGAGAACCCGGGCGGGCCGGCCGGGCGGTAGTGCCGTATCCGTCGCTGGTGCGGCCGATGGTCCCATGACCCCGAACGCGCCAGGCGGTGACCGATGTCGCCCGGCGCGTTCCAGGGCGAAACGCCCGGTCAGGCGCTCCCGGCCGTCAGGTGCTCCCGGCGGTCACACCTGGGCGCGGACGAAGCGCGCCAGGCTCTCGACGCCGTCCGCGATCTGCTCCGTCGTCAGCGAGCTGATGGAGAGCCTGAGCCGCCGCTCGCCCCCGCCCCCCGGGTAGAACGGCGCCATCGGCGTCCAGAGCACCCCGTGGTCGCGGGCGCACCGCTCCATGGCCGCGTCGTCGGCGGTGAACGGCACGGTCAGCACCGCGAAGAAGCCGCCCTCCGGACGGTTCCACGCCAACCCCAGGCGCCGGCGCTCCGGTTCGGGGAACCGCCGTTCCAACTCCCCCAGCAGCGCCGTCATGTTGGCCGCGTAGTAGGCCGTCGCGCGGGCGTTGGCGGCGCGCAGCCCGCAGTCGTGGTGCAGCAGCATGCCGCCGACGACGGCCTGGCTCAGCGCCGGGGTGTTGACGGTCGTCATGCTCTTCAGCTTGGCGAGTTCGTCGGCGAGCAGCGAGCGGCGCCCGCCGGGCCCGGCCACCTCCTGGTCGGCGACCACATAGCCGAGCCGGGCGCCGGGGAAGCAGGTCTTGGCGAAGGAGCCGAGATAGACCACCTGGCGGCGGTGGTCGAGCGCCTTCAGGGTGGGCCGCTCGCCGGGGTCACGGGCGAAGAAGCCGTACGGGTTGTCCTCGATCACCAGCAGCCCCTCGTCGGCGGCCGCGTCCAGCAGCCGGGCCCGGGCCGGGACGGGCATGCTGGTGCCCGAGGGGTTGGCGAAGTCGGGGACGACGTAGAGCGCGCGGGGCCGCCGCCCCCCGGCCCGGACGGCGGCCGCGGCGGCCCGGACGGCCTGCGGGTCGGGCCCGCCGTCCGGGCCCTCGGGCACCGGGACGGTGGTGAGGTCCAGCAGCCGGGCGGCGCCGGTGACGCCGACGTAGCAGGGCGAGCTGACCAGCAGCACGTCGTCCGGGGTGGCGCAGAGCGCGCGCAGGGTCAGCAGCATGCCCTCCTGCGCGCCGACGGTGAGCACCAGGGCCTCGGGGGCCACCGTGAGGCCCTCGTCGTTGGCCAGGGTGCGGGCGACCAGGTCGGCGACGATGCCCTTGGTGGGCCCGTACTGGAACAGGGCGGTGCGGACGGCGTCCCGGTCGAGGCCGCGGTCGGCCAGGTGGGCGAGGTAGGTGTCCAGATAGGTGTGGACGTCCTCGGGTTCGAAGAAGCCCTCGTAGGGGCGGCCGGGGGCGAAGGAGACCGCCCCGGGGTAGCGGGTGGTGACCTCGTTGAGGAAGGTCATCGCGTCCAGCAGCGGGTCCGAGAGGGAGGCGTGGAGCTCGCCGAGTGCCAGCGGCGGCGCGGCGCTCACCGCAGGGCCCCGCGCAGCCGCTCGGCGGCGTACCGCTGGGCCTCGCCGGCGGCGTCCAGGACGCCGGTCATGGCGAAGAATCCGTGCGGCACGCCCTCGTACCGGCGGGCCTCGACCGGGACGCCGGCCGCGCGCAGGGCCTCGGCGTACTGCTCGCCCTCGTCGCGCAGCGGGTCGTACTCGGCGGTGATCACGGTGGCGGGCGGCAGGCCGGCCAGGCTCGGGGCGCGCAGCGGGGAGGCGTGCGGGTGGTCGCCGTCGGCGGCGTCGGCGAGGTAGTGGCCCCAGTACCAGGCGACCGAGCGGCGGTTGAAGAGCAGCGGGTCGTCGTGCTCGCGCAGCGAGGCGGTGTCGGCGCGGTGGTCGGTGTTCGGGTAGACGAGCAGTTGGTGGCGGAGGGCCGGGCCGCCCTCGTCGCGGGCGAGCAGGGTGAGGGCGGCCGCGAGGTTGCCGCCCGCGCTGTCACCGCCGACGGCGAGGCGTTCGGGGTCGATGCCGAGGTCGGCGGCGTGGTCGGCGAGCCAGCGGGCGGCGGCACGGCAGTCGTGGACGGCGGCCGGGAAGGGGTGTTCGGGGGCGAGGCGGTAGCCGACCGAGGCGGTGACGCAGCCGACGGCGTTGGTGAGGCGGCGGCAGATCGCGTCGCTGGTGTCGGGCGAGCCCAGGGTCCAGCCGCCGCCGAAGAGATAGAGGAGGGCGGGCAGCCTGCGGCCGGTGGGCTCGGGGCGGTAGAGCCGGAGGGCGAGCCGGCCGCCGTCGGGGCCGGGGACGCGGTGCTCCTCGACGGCGGCGACCGGTTCGGGGGTGCCGGCGGCGGCCCGGATGTCGGCGAGGTCGGCGGCGCGGGCCTCGGCCGGGGTGAGGGTGTAGAGCGGGGGCGTGCCGGCGCTCGCGCGGCGGTCGCGAAGCGCCTCGGCCTGGGGGTGCAGTGGCATGTGGTCATCCCATCGGGCTGGGGGGTCGAACGGCCTGCGCCGGGGCCGGGCTTGCGCACCGGGCCCCGGCGGTCGGCCTGAAGGGCGGGAGGTCGGGCCCCGGCGGACGATCGGCGAACGACCTCGCGGGCGGCGGGTCACCGCCCGGCGGGCATCCGGGGGACGGCCCGGCGGGCAGTGGCCGGTGTCCGCCGACGAACGTCGAACGGCCTTACGGGCAGCGGGTCGTGGCCTGTCGGGCAACCTGCGGACGGCCGCCCGGGCAGGGGTTCGGAGCCCGCCGGACGAGCGGGGGCCCGGCTCTCAGCGGTCGGCCTCGACGTAGACGGTCTCGTCCGTGCGGAACGCGGTGTCGAGGTCGGCGACGTCGGCGCGGACACCCTCCCGGTAGGCGCAGTGCCGGATCTGCCCGGGCTCGAAGCCGGCCAGGGTGAGCACGTGCCGCAGTTCGTCCAGGTCGTAGATCCACTGGTGGCCGTAGTAGCGGAAGATCTGGTTGACCAGGAAGGCCGGGCGCTGCGGCATCGGCGGGCCGAAGCCCATGGTGGTGAGCCGTCGGCGGTGCTTGGCGAGGAAGCCGTCGTCGGTGGTGTAGCCGGCCAGGTAGCGGGCCAGGTCGGGGGTGGTGATCCGCAGGACGCCGCCGGGGCGGAGCACCCGTCGGGCCTCGCGCAGCCAGCCGACCGCGACCGGCATGGTGACGTGCTCGATCAGGTGCTCGGCGTAGACCCAGTCCACGCTGGCGTCGGCGAAGGGCAGCGGTTCGGCGATGTCGAGCTGGGTGAACCAGCGGTCTCCGTCGACGCGGTAGAGGGTGCCGGGTTCGGTCGTGGTGCCGGGGGCCCGCAGGGCGGTGAGGTCGGTCCCGAGGCCGGCCGGGTGGGCGGTCCGGAAGGCGGCGAACTCGATTCCGGTGAGTCCGAGTTCGCGGAATCCCTCGTGATCGCGCGGAAGGCCGGTGGGGGCCGGTTCGAGCTTCTGACAGGTGGCGACCCCGGCGCTGAAGCCGTCGAGGCGGGCGGCGAGGCCGTCGGGGTCGTCCCAGTCCCAGCCGGGGAAGGCGTCCTGCTTCTTCATGGCGTCGGTCTTTCTGTGCGGGTGCGGGGCCCTGGTCCGGCGGGGCGGACGGGCGCGGCCCCGGCGCGGGGCCGGGGCCGGTTCGGGGTGCGGGCCGGGCTGCTGGGCGCAGGCCGGGCAGGTCCTGACGGGCCGGGCCCTACGACACGGGCCAGGGGGCGAGGGCGGTCCGGTTCAGCTCCGCGAGCCGGGGGCGCCCCAACAGGGCCATGGTGTGCTCCAGTTCGTCCCTCAGCAGGGTGAGGACACGGGCCGCCCCGGCCTCTCCCCCGGTGGCGAGCCCCCACAGGACCGGGCGGCCGACCAGGACGGCGCGGGCTCCGAGGGCGAGCGCGACGGCGATGTCGGTGCCGCTGCGCACCCCACCGTCGAGCAGGACCGGGAAGTCCGGCGGAAGGGCCTCCACGACCTCGGGGAGGGCGGCGAGGCCGGGCAGGGCGCCGTCCAGCTGGCGGCCGCCGTGGTTGGAGACCACGACCGCGTCGACGCCGTGCTCGGCGGCGAGCCTGGCGTCCTCGGCGGTCAGGATGCCCTTGAGGACCAGCGGCAGTCGGCTGCGCTCGCGTATCCAGGCCAGATCGTCCCAGGTCAGAGTGGGGTCGAACTGCTCCCGGGCGTGGTCGGCGATGCCCGAGGAGCCGGCGTCGGCACGGTGGCTGGCGGCCATCAGGGCCGGGTCCAGGTTGACCGCGCGGATCTGCGGCGGGACGGCGAAGCCGTTGCGCAGGTCGCGCAGCCGGTGGCCGATCCGGGGGGCGTCCACGGTGAGCATCAGGGCACCGAAGCCGGCCGCCTCGGCGCGTTCGATCAGCGCGGCGAGGGCGTCGCGGCGGCGCAGCCAGTACAGCTGGAGCCAGAGCGGGCCGGTGGCCGCGGCGGCGATCTCCTCCAGGGTGCGGCTGGCGAAGATCCCGGCGACGAGCAGCGCCCCGGCCCGGCCGGCCGCGCGGGCGGTGGCGGTCTCCCCCTCCGGATCGACCAGTCGGTGGTAGGCCATCGGGGCAATTCCGACCGGCAGTTCGAGCAGGCTTCCGAGCAGGGTCTGCGCGAGCGAGCAGACCGAGACGTCGACGAGCGTACGGGGCCGCAGTGCGTACCGGCCGAACATTTCCGGGTTCGCCGCCATGGTGCGTTCCGCACCGCTTCCACCTTCGATGAAGTCCCAAATTTCTGGGGGAAGTTCGGCGCGCGCAGCGCGCTCGATCCCGGCCAGCGTGAGTGGTCCCACGGGCATCCTCGTTCCCGGACGGCCGCGCTCGGACCTGTCCCGGAACGGGAGCGTAGGAGGTCCAGACCACATTGGTATAGACCTTGATTTGACCAATCGTCTGTGCAATCGTCTGGCAACGGAATTGGCCGTATTGGTTTGAACGGCGTCCATGTCAAATCTCCTCACTGCGTGGAGTGGCGTTGACCGGCATTTCCCTCTCTTCACCTCCGCCCTTCTCGCCCCCGCACACCGACGCCCCGGAACACTGGGCGGAACGGTTCCTGCTGGCCGGCCCCGGGGGCGAGGAGTGCCTTCGTTTCGGCACACCCCTCGACCGCGACGCCCTGCGCGCCCTGGTCGAGGGACAGGCCGAGCGGCTCTCCGCCGCCGGCCTGGGCCCCGGCGGGACGGTGGCCCTGCGGCTGCCGCCCTCCACCGCCTTCGTCACCGTGCTGCTGGCCAGTTGGCGGCTGCGCGCCCAAGTGATCCTGCTGGACCACCGCCTGACGGACCATGAGATCGACCTGGCGGTCGAACGGCTGGCCCCACAGGTGCTGGTAGGGTCGGCACACCGGCCCTCGGGGTCGCTGCGCGGCTTCTCCGAGGTCGAGCCGGTGGCCGTCCGACTGTCGAACGGCCGGCCCGCCGGGACCGGGCACGCCCTGGTCCAGCTCAGCTCCGGGTCCACCGGCCCGGCCAAGGTGATCGCCCGCACCGCCAGTGATCTGATCCGCGAACTCGGCTGCTACCAGCAGCTGGTGGACTTTCCCGGCGAGGGCGAGCGGGTGGTGCTGCTCTCCTCGGTGGTGCACGTTCTCGGACTGGTCGGCGGGCTGCTCAACAGCCTGCACGCCCGCGCCCCGCTGACCGTGCCGGAACGGATGACGGCCGCGGGCATCCTCGCCACCGTCGCCGCCGACGACCGGCCCACCACGGTGATCGGCGTACCCTTCCACGCCGAACTGCTGTCCGGCACGGCCGCACCCCCGCCGCTGCCGCAGCTGCGCCGGATGATCGTGGCGGGCGAACTCGTCCGCCCGGGACTGCCGGACCTCTTCACCGCCCGCTACGGCGTGCCGCTGGGCACCATGTACGGGATGACCGAACTCGGCGTCATCGCGACCGATCTGACGGCCGGTCTGCACCCGGCGAAGGAGCCGGTCGCCGGGATGGAACTACGGATGGTGGAAGGAGAGTTGCAGATCCGGACGGCCGCCTCGCCGTATCCGGGGCTGGACGATCCGACCCGCTGGTCGGACGGCTGGCTGCACACCCGGGACGCCGCCGTGCTGGACCGGGCCACCGGGCGGGTCACCGTCCTCGGCCGCCGGGACTCCCAGGTCTCGATCGGCGGCCTGAAGGTGGACCTCACCGAGGTCGAGCAGACGCTCGCCGCCCTGCCCGGGGTCCGCGAGGCCGTCGTGGTCTTCGACGCGGGGGCCGTGGAGGCCTACCTCGCCGTCGAGGAGGGCGCCGACCCCGCCCTCGTCCAGGACGGACTCGCCGGGCGGCTCGCCGCCTACAAGCGGCCGCGCCGCCTCGCCTTCCTGCCCCTCCTCCCCCGTACCGCCACCGGGAAACTGCTGCGCGACCCCGCCGCCCTGCGCGACGCGGCCACCGCCGCGGTCCCGACCTGAGACCCGGCCCGTACCCGACCTTCCCCGACACCGCGCGCGCCGCACGCGCGCGAGCACAAGGAGCACACCATGCAGGACCGCATCCGCGAGTTCGTCCTCGCCGCACTGACCGAAATGCAGTACGACGTCTCCGAGGTGACCGGCGACACCGACCTCGGCCCGGCCGGACTCGACCTCGAGTCGCTCGCCCTGGCCGACCTGTCGGTGCAGGTCGAGGACGAGTTCGGGGTCAAGTTCGACCTCGACGAGATGGAGTCCACCGCGCTGATGACGCTCGACCAGTTCACCGCCGACATCGCCACGCGGATCAACGCCACCACCGCCGCCGCCACCACCGCCACCGCGGGCAGCCCGGCGTGACCGGCACCGCACTCCCCGGCCGGGCCGAGGTCCTCGGCATGCTGGCGGCGTTCGGGCAGCGCACCGCCGACACCGTTCCCGAAGAGCTCGGATCGCTCGAACTGACGTGGCTGATAGCCGAGTTCGAGCAGCGCTACGGCATCGAGCTGGATCTCGACGACGAGCGGTTCGAGGCCGTCCGCACGGTCGACGCCGCCACCGAGCTGCTGCGCGAGGCCGTCCTCGCCGCCGCGCCCGCCGGAGCCGCGCAGCCATGACCGGCCACGCCCCGCCCGCCGTCCGGCCCGTGGTCACCGGGCTCGGCGTGCTCAGCGCCGTCGGCCACGGGCTCGACGCGCTCGCCGAGGCGACCGCCCACGGCAAGGCCGCGTTCGGCCCGGTCACCCGGTTCGACGTGTCCCGGCGTCGGACCACCCGGGCCGCGCTGCTCGCCGAACCGGTGGCGCTCGCCGACGCCGTGCTCGACGTCACGGCCCAGGCCTGCCGGCAGGCCGGCCTGACCGCCGCGGACGGCGCGGAGATGCCCGTCCTGCTGGCCCTGCACAGCGATCTGCGGACCAGGGAGGTCACCGCGGCCGTCGCCGCGGGGGCCGGAGCGGCCCTCGGGGTCCGGGGCGTCACCCGGGTCTACACCGGCGCCTGCGTCGCGGCCGGGACGGCGGTGGCCGACGCCGCCGCACTGGTCGCCGTCGGCCGGCACACCCGGGTCCTGGTGGCGGCCGGGCACCTGGTGGAGCCGGGCGTCTTCGGAGCCTTCGACGCCGGCCGGGCGCTGGCCCGCGACGGCGAGCTGCGCCCGTTCAGCGCCGGACGGACCGGCACCCTGCTCGGCGACGCGGCCGCCGCCGTGGTCGTCGAGGCCGGGCCCGCCGCCGAGCGGCGCGGCGCGCCCGTGCTCGCCCGGCTGGCCGGCTGGGGCCGGGCCGGCGACGCCCACCACGTCTGCCGCCCCGAACCGAACGGCGACGGGGCGGCGCGGGCCGTCGAGGCGGCACTCGCCCGGGCGGGCGCCGACCCGACGGAGGTCGGCTACGTCAACGCCAACGGCACCGGCTCGCCGCTCGCCGACCTGGCCGAGGCGCGCGCGCTGCGGCGGGTCTTCGGGGCGCATGCCGACCGGCTGCCGACGAGCTCCAGCAAGTCCGTCCACGGCCACGCCCTGGAGGCCTCCGCACTGCTCGAACTCGCCGTCACCATAGCGGCGTTGCGCGACGGCCTGCTGCCGGTGAACGCCGGCTGGCTCGGCCCGGACCCGGACGTCGGCCTCGACCTGGTCCTGGACGGCCCGCGCGCCGCTCGCCCCCGCTACGCGCTCAGCCTCAACTCCGCCTTCGGCGGCGCCAACACCGCACTTCTGGTGGCCGCCGGATGAACGGACCCCGCATCCTCGCCGAGGGCCGCTGGCCCGACCCGGAGCTGCCCGGCGGACTCCCCCCGCTGCCCGGCTTCTCCGCCTCCTCGTTCAGCCCGCTGGTGGCCGAGGCCGCCGAGCGCTGTCTCCGTGCCCACCACGGCGCCGACGCACCGGCCCCCGGCCGCACCGCCCTGCTGCTCGCCAGCAGCGGCGGCGACCGGGCCACCGCGCGGGCCATCGACACCGCCGCCGCCTCCGGGCAGCGGGTGCCGCCCCTGCTGTTCTTCCAGTCCAACCCCAACGCCGTACTCGGGCACATCGCCGCCCGCTGGGGCCTGACCGGCCCCGTCGTGGCGATCAGCCCCGCCGAGGCCGTACCCGGGCACGTCCCGCAGGACGCGCTCGACCTGGCGGCGCTGCTGCTCGCGGACGGCGACGCCGACCAGGTCCTCGTCATCGCCGCCGAGCAGGCGGACGACGACGGCCGCCCCGACCGGGCCGTGGCCCTGCTGGTCGCCGCCGGCTGACCCCCCGGCCGCCCCGGCCGGACACCTCCGTGCCCTTCGAGCACCCCGCACGGAGCGCGCCCCACCGCGCCCACCCACCGCCATCGGGCGGACGGCCCCACCCGCCGCGCGCCGCCGCAGCACACCCAGCACCATCGGAGGATCCACCACCGTGAGCATCCGCAGTATCCGCACCCTTCTGGCGGACGACCCGGACGTCGGCGCCGGCAACGTACTGACCAGCCGCATGGCGCTCGGCCTCGGCCTGGACGAGCCGCTGCTGGCCTTCGACACCCCGGTGGACGGCCACGCCGCCTGGCACCCCTTCACCCTGCGGGAACTCGACCGCGCCGTCCGGGCCCGGGCCGCGTCCCTGCACTCCCTCGGCATCACCCGCCGCGACCCGGTGGTGGTGTACGCGACCGACGCCGCCGACCACGTCCTGGCCTTCCTCGCCCTCACCCGGCTCGGTGCCATCCCCGCGCTGCTCAACCCCAACGTGGACGGCGAGCGGGCCGCCCGCTACATCGGCCGGCTCGGCGCGGCCGGCGTCCTCGCCGACGGCCCGCACCTCGCCGCCCTCGCCGGCCACGACACCGGCACCCCCGTGCTTCCCGAGATCGGCGCGCTCGGCGCGGGCGACCCGGACGCCGCCCCGGCGCCCTACCGCCACTGGTCCGGCGACCCGGTGGCGATCACCCACTCGTCCGGCACCACCGGCATGCCCAAGGCCGTGGTGCACTCGCACGCGAGCCTGTACGCGGCGATCCGCCACCGGCTGCGGATGCCCCGCCCGCAGGGCCAGGAGCGGATGCTCAGCGCGCTGCCCGCGCCGCACGCCGCCACCCTGATCGCGGTCAACCTGGCGCTCAGCTCGCACACCGAACTCGCCCTGCTGTCGAAGCAGTCCGGCACCGGAGTGCTGGACGCGATCGAGCGCCGCCGGCCGACCGGGGTGATCGGCTTCGCCGCCACCTGGGCCGAGCTCGCCCACCACGACCTCAGCGAGCGGCACCTGGACTCCGTCGCGCTCTGGTGGAACACCGGCGACTGCGCGCACGAGGTGCACATCCGCCGGCTGATCGCCGCGGGCAGCCGGGAGACCGTCACCCGCCAGGGCCGGGTGCGCGCCCCCGGATCGCTGTTCGTGGACGGCCTCGGCTCCACCGAGATGGGCCACTCCCACTTCTTCATCACCCACGGCCCCGGCACCGAGCGCTACGGCCGGTGCGTCGGCCGCCCGCACGCCTTCGTGGACTGCGAGGTGGTCGGCCCGGACGGCGAGCCGCTCGGCCCCGGCGAGGTCGGCGAACTGGCCACCACCTCCCCCACCCTGGCGCTCGGCTACTGGAACGACTCGGCCACCACCTTCCGCACCCGGCTCCGCGGCCGCTTCCTCACCGGCGACCTGATGTACCGGGACGAGGAGGGCTACTACTACCACGTCGACCGCGCCGTGGACTCGATCGAACTCGGCGGCGGCAAGCGGCTGTTCACCGCGATGTCGGAGGAGCGGGTACTGGCCCGCTGCCCGGACGTGGCGGACTGCACGGTGGTCGCCGTCCGGGACGGCGACCGGGTCGTCACCGACGTGCTGCTGATCCTGGCGGCCGACGCCGACCCGCGGACCGACCGGACGAAGGAGGTCACCGCCGCCCTCGACGAGGCCACCGCCGCGACCGTCCGGCAGGTCCTGGTCGTGGCGGGCGACGACATCCCGCTCGGCCCGACCGGCAAGGTCCGCAAGGTGCTGCTCCGGCAGCGCTACCTGGACTCGGCGGGCGCCCGATGAGCCCGGCCGGCGGGCGCCCCGCCGCCGTCATCACCGGCATCGGCCTGGTCACCCCGCTGGGCCGCAAGCCCGCCGAGGTGTTCGACGCGCTGACCGCCGGCCGCTCCGGCATCCGGGCCCTGCCCGAGGGCCACGCCGCGCACGGCTGGCTGACCGCCGCCGGGCTCGCCCCCGCCGTGGACGGCCGCGAGGTGCTGCCACCGACCGAGACCCGCTGCGTGGACCGCTTCGTGCTGCTCGCCCTCGCCGCCGCCGACGACGCGCTCGCCGACGCCGGCCTGGTGGTCGGCCGGGACGCCGACCCGCACCGCACCGCCGTCGTCCTCGCCACCGGCGGCGGCGGGCTGGAGACCTTCGAGCAGCAGTCGCACCGGCGGCTGGAACGCGGCCGGCCCGGCGTCAGCCCGTACCTGCTGCCCGGCATGCTCTCCAACATGGCCACCGCCCGGATCGCCATCAAGCACGGTATCCGGGGCTACAGTTCGGCGATCGTGACGGCCTGCGCGGCCGGCGCCCAGGCCGTCGCCGAGGGGCTTCGGCTGATCCGGGCCGGGGACGCGGACGTGGTGGTGTGCGGCGGCAGCGAGTCCTCACTGCACCCGACCATCGCCGCCGCTTTCACCAACGCCCGTGCGCTGTCGAGTGGTTGGGACGACCCGGAGCAGGCGAGCCGGCCGTTCGACGCCCGCCGCAACGGCTTCGTGCTCGGCGAGGGCAGCGCCGTGCTGGTCCTGGAACGCGCCGAGCACGCGGACGCGCGCGGGGCGGCCGGCTACGCCGACCTGACCGGCTGGGGCGCCTCCACCGACGCCCACCACCCGACCATGCCGCGCCCGGACGGCGCGGGCGCCGCCGACGCGATGCGCGCCGCACTCGCCAACGCGGGCCTGTCCCCCGCCGACATCGGCTACGTCAACGCGCACGGCACCGGCACCAAACTGGGCGACGTCGCCGAGACGGCCGCGCTGCGCTCCGTCTTCGGCGGGGACGGGCCCGCCGTCAGCTCCACCAAGGGCGCGACCGGCCATCTGCTGGGTGCCGCCGGAGCCCTGGAGGCCGTGGTCACCGCGCTGGCGGTGGCCCGGGGGACGCTGCCGCCCACGGTGAACCTCACCGACCCCGACCCCGCCTGCGATCTCGACCACGTCCGGGGCGCGGCCCGGTCCGCACCGCCGCGCCCCGCGCTGAGCAACGCCTTCGCCTTCGGCGGCCACAACCTCAGCCTGATCTTCGGCCCGGCGTCCACCCGGGCCACCAAGTAGCGCTCCGCCCACCGTCTTTTCCGTACGTCCGGGGAGAACCGTTGTCCATCCAGACCATCACCCATGTCGAGTACCACTGCGCGGACGCCGACAAGACCGCCGCCGGCCTCTGCGCCGACTTCGGTTTCACGGCCGAGGAGTTCACGCCCGAAACCTCCACGCCCGGGGCGTCCGGGCCCGACGAACCCACCGGACAGCCGGAACCCGGGCTGCGGGTCGTGTGGCTGCGCCAGGGCGGCATCCGGCTGTCCCTCGCCTCGGCCGCCGACCCCGACCACCCGGTGGCCCGGTTCGCGGCCCGGCACGGGGACGGCGTCGCCGTGCTCGCGCTCGGCTGCACCGACCCGCAGGCCGCGCTGGAGCGGGCGGAGCGGCACGGCGCCCGGGTGCTCGACCGGGCCGGCGGGCTGGTCGCCGGCTTCGGCGACGTGGCCCTGCGGTTCACCGCCACGACCGCCACGAGCACCACCGCGACCCCCGCCGGGGCCGCCGACGAGGGCGGCGAGGGCGGCCCGAAGGACCTGCTGGACGCGCTCGACCATGTCGCGATCTGCGTCCCGGCCGGCGAACTCGGCCCCGCCGTACAGTTCTGCGAGGCCGCGCTTGGCCTGCACCGGATCTTCGGCGAGTACATCGAGGTCGGCGAGCAGGCCATGGACTCCAGCGTGGTGCAGAGCGCCTCCGGCGACGTCACCTTCACCCTGCTCGAACCCGACACCACCCGCCGGCCCGGCCAGATCGACGAGTTCCTGGACGCCAACGAGGGCGCCGGCGTCCAGCACCTGGCCTTCCGCACCGCCGACATCGCCACCGCCGTCCGGACCGCCCGCGGCCGCGGCGTGGAGTTCCTCACCACCCCGGGCGCCTACTACGACGCCCTGGCCGAGCGCCTCGGCTCGACCGCCATCCCGATCGAGACCCTGCGCGAGCTCGACGTCCTGGTGGACCAGGACCACGGCGGACAGCTGTTCCAGATCTTCGTCCGCTCGACGCACCCGCGGCGGACGCACTTCCTGGAGCTGATCGAGCGCCAGGGCGCGGGCACCTTCGGCACCGCCAACATCAAGGCCCTGTACGAGGCCGTCGAGCGGCAGAAGTCCACCGCCGCCGCCTGACCGGACCCCGCCCCGCCGAAACCCACCCTCGCCCTCTCCCCGAGGAGGCCCACCCCATGACCACCGCAACCGAGTTCCGGCTCACCGACGCCGAACGCGCCCTGCTGCCCACCCCCGAGGAGGTGGCCGGCTACCTCGAACACGGCTGGTACCTCTCCCGCCGGCTGTTCAGCGACGAGGAGCTGGACACCCTCCAGGCCGCCACCGAGAAGTACTACGAGGGCCACCGCGACCGCACCCTGGCGGTCCGCCCGCCCAACCTCGCCTCCTGGGAGCCCGCCCACGGGCCGATCCAGCGGCACAACGACTACGTGCACTACGAGAGCGACGCCATCGGCTCGATCCTGCGCAAGCCGCTGCTCGGCGCCGTCGCCGCGCTGCTCGCCGAGGCCGAGGAGATCCGGGTCTTCCAGGCCACCCTGATCTACAAGCCGCCGGTGCCCGGGGAGCCCAGCAACCAGGTGCCCTGGCACTTCGACAGGCACTACTGGCAGACCTCGACCTCCGACCGGATGCTGACCGCCTTCCTCCCGTTCCACGACTGCGGGGAGGAGAACGGCACCATCACCATGGTCGACGGCAGCCACCGCTGGCGCGAGCTGGACTCCGGCGAGGACTCCACCCGCCACTTCGCCCAGCGCTCCCGCGCCGAGCTGGAGGACATCCTGGCCGCCAACGCCGCCCACAACGGGCAGCAGGTGCGCAAGGTCCCGATGGTGATCCCGCGCGGGCACGTCAGCTTCCACCACTGCCGCACCTACCACGGCAGCGGCGCCAACCTCTCCACCGCGCCGCGCCGGGCGGTCTCGCTGCACCTCCAGGACGGCGCCAACGAGTACCGCCGGCACGAGAAGGCGGACGGCAGCCCGGTGGTCTACAACCACGACGTGGTGGTCCGGCGCACCGCCGACGGCCGGCCCGACTACGCCGACCCGGACATCTGCCCCACCGTCTGGCGGGGAGAGACCGGGTGACGACACCGCTCGACACGCCGGAGCGGCGGTACCGGATGCTGCGGCTGATCCGCGGCTTCGAGGAGCTGGCGCTCACCCTGGTCAGGTCCGGGGTGATCACCGGCGGCATCCACCCGTACATCGGGCAGGAGGCGGTCGCGGTCGGCGTCTGCTCCGCGCTGGGCGACGGCGACCGGCTCACCAGCACCCACCGCGGTCACGGCCACGTCCTCGCCCGGGGTGCCGACCCGCGCCGGCTGCTCGCCGAACTCGCGGGCCGGGTCGACGGGTTGAACCAGGGCCGGGGCGGCTCGATGCACGCCGCCGACCTCTCGCTGGGCATCCTGGGCGCCAACGGCATCGTCGGCGCGGGCGCGCCGATCGCCGTCGGCGCCGCCTGGGCCGCCCGGCAGGCCGGCGAGGACCGGGTCGCGGTCGCGTTCTTCGGGGACGGCGCGCTCAACCAGGGCGTCCTGCTGGAGTCGCTCAACCTGGCCGCGATGTGGCGGCTGCCGGTCGTCTTCGTCTGCGAGAACAACGGCTACGCCACCACGCTGCCCGCCGCCACCGCGGTGGCGGGCAGCGCCCTCGGCCGGGCCGCCGCCTTCGGCATCCCGGCCGCCGAGGTCGACGGCATGGACACCGAGGCCGTCCGGTCGGCCGCCGAGGAGGCCGTCGGGCGGGCCCGGGCCGGCGGCGGCCCCGCCTTCCTGGAGTGCCGCACCTACCGATTCGAGGGCCACCACACCATGGAGCGCCGGATGAAGCTGCGCTACCGCACCCCGGAGGAGGTGGCCGGCTGGCGGGCCCGCGACCCGCTGCTCCGGGCGGCCGAGGCCATCGGCGCGGCCCGCGGCGAAGCACTGGACGCCGAGGTGGCGGCCGAGCTGGCCGAGGCCGAGCGGTTCGCCCTCGCCTCCGAACATCCCGACCCCGCGGGCGCGTTGGACCACCTGTACGCCGACGGGACCAGGCCGCGGGCGGGGGCGGTGGCATGAGCCGGCTCTCCTACACCAAGGCGCTCAACCGGGCACTCGCCGACGAACTGGCCGCCGATCCCTCGGTCTGCCTGTTCGGCGAGGACATCGGCGCCGGGCTGGCCGGGCCGACGCTCGGCCTGCTGGACCGCTTCGGGCCGGACCGGGTGGTGGACACCCCGCTGTCCGAACAGGCCTTCACCGCCATGGCGGTCGGCGCGGCACTCGCCGGGCGGCGGCCGGTGCTGGAGTTCCAGATCCCCTCGCTGCTCTTTCTGGTCTTCGAGCAGCTCGTCAACCAGGCCCACAAGTTCTCGCTGATGAGCGGCGGCCAGGCGAGCGTCCCGCTGACCTGCCTGGTGCCCGGTTCCGGCTCCCGGGACGGCTGGGCCGGCCAGCACTCCGACCACCCGTACAGCCTGTTCGCGCACGCCGGGGTGAAGACCGTGGTGCCCGCCACCCCCACCGACGCCTACGGCCTGCTGCGCTCGGCCGTCCAGGACCCGGACCCGGTCGTGGTGTTCGCGCCCGCCGCGGCGCTGCCCGTCCGGGAGAACGTCACCTGGGAGCTGGCCCCCGTCCCGCTCGGCTCGGCCCGGGTGCACCGCACCGGGACGGACGTCACCGTGGTCGCCGTCGGCCACCTGGTGCACGACGCGCTGGCGGTCGCGCAGGAGGTCGCCGACGACATCTCCGTCGAGGTCCTCGACCCGCGCACCCTCCACCCCTTCGACTGGCCGGCGCTCGCCGCCTCCCTGGAACGCACCGGCCGGCTGGTGGTCGTCGACGACTCCAACCGGAGCTGCGGCATCGGCGCCGAGGTACTGGCCACCGCCGCCGAGGAGATGCGCCTGATCGCCCCGCCCCGGCGGATCACCCGCCCCGACGGAACCGTCCTGCCCTTCGCCCCCGCACTCGACCGCGCCCTCCAGCCGGGCCGGGAGCAGCTGCGCCACGCCCTGTACGCCGTCATGAAGTAGCCACCCCGGCACGGCCCTTACCACCACCCCGCCCCAAGGAGTCTCCATGTCCACCAACCGCTACCACTGGGACCGTTCGCACCCCGGCCTGACCGGCCTCCAGCAGGCCATCGACCCGCTGCGCCGCGAGGTCGTCGGGCACACCGTCTACGGCGGGCTGAACAGCGTCGAGCGCGTCCGCACCTTCCTGGACCGGCACGTCTTCGCCGTCTGGGACTTCATGTCGCTGCTGAAGAGCCTGCAGCGCGAGCTGACCTGCGTCGACGTGCCGTGGGTTCCGAACGGGCCGACCGCGAGCCGTCGGCTGATCAACGACATCGTGCTGGTGGAGGAGAGCGACGAACTCGGCGAGGGCTTCACCAGCCACTTCGAGCTGTACGTCGAGGGCATGCGGCAGGCCGGCGCCGACCCGAAGCCGGTCGAGGCCTTCCTGGAGCTGCTCCGCTCGGGCACCGCGGTGCCCGAGGCGCTGAAGACCGCCGGGGTGCCGCAGGCCGCCGTCGACTTCACCGCGACCACCTGGGAGATCATCGAGAACGCGCCGGTGCACTGCCGCGCGGCGGCCTTCGCCTTCGGCCGCGAGGACCTCATCCCGGACATGTTCGCGCAGGTCATCAAGATCGAGGACCCGGACGGCGGGCTGACCGTCTTCAAGGACTACCTGGCCCGGCACATCGAGGTGGACGGCGAGCAGCACACCCCGATGGCGATGCAGATGCTGATCGACCTCTGCGGCGACGACACCGCCAAGTGGGAGGCCTGCGCCGAGACCGTGCGCACCGCGCTGCGGGCCCGGGTCCGGCTGTGGACGGCGATCGAGGAGGCGTTCCCGGCCTGATCCCGGGGCACGGACGGGAGGGGGGCGGCCGGCCGGCCGCCCCCCTTCCCGTCTGCCAGGTACCGTGCCCTCAGAGCACCTTGGGAACGGTGGCGGCCAGCGGCGGCAGCACGTCCGCCGGGTCGCGGAAGCGGTGCAGCGCCGCCCGCCCCCCGGCGCCGCGCAGCCGGGCGGCGAGCCGCGCCGGCAGCACCACCGTGGTGAGGAAACCGGTGCCGTGGAAGCCCTCGACCGTCCAGGAGACCCACGGCAGCGGGTAGTTGGCGGCCGGGCTGAAGAACACCGGCCGCTGGCCCTGGAACCGCAGCTCGTACGCGCCGAAGCGGCTCCAGTTGGAGAAGCTGAAGCGCCGCCGCTGCGGGTCGAAGCCGAGCGGCATGCAGTCGCGCAGCCGGGCCCGGCCGATCGCCTCCAGGAAGCCGAGGTTGGCGCGCAGGTTGAGGTGCCCGGTGGCGAAGTCGTCCAGCGCCGCCCGGAGTGCGCCCGCGAGCGCCGCGGGCCCGTCCTGCGGGGTCTGCGGCAGGTGGACCTCGCTGAGCAGGTTGCCCACCAGGGCGGGTGGCAGGCCCAGCCAGCGGCGCGCGTCGACCGGCACGGTCAGCCAGCGCTGTTCCCGGTCGTCGTCCAACTCCCGCAGGACGCTGGTGACATGGGCACAGAGGACATCGCCCGAGGAGAGCCGGCGCCCGACCTTCGCGGTGAAGTCCTCGCGCATCCGGGCGATTTCGGCGTCACCGAAGTACAGCTGGACGGTCCGGTTGGCCCGTGGCCCGCTCGCCACCTCGCGGGCCAGCTGGGCGGCCTCCTCCGGCCCGGGCAGCCGGAAGCCGGGCCGGCCACAGTCCTCGGCGGGCAGCACCTTCTCCAGCAACGCGTCCTGGTCCTCGACCAGTTCGGCCTCCGGCAGCTCCTCCCCCTCCACCGCGGCGGACCAGGCGCGCAGCAGCAGCATGAAGCTCTGCAGGTCCCCGATCGCGTGGTGCCAGGAGCAGCCCAGCACCGTGCCGCCGCCCGAGGGCCGGGTGATCCGGACGGTGAGCAGCGGCAGACCGCCCGCCCGCGCGGCCGGGGCGTCCACCGGGTCGACGAGCTGCGCGCCGACCGAGGTGACCCGGCCCATCGCCTCCGCGAGCGTGCCGTCCACCTGGTAACTGTCCATCGGCACACCGGAGTCGTCGCAGACGGCGGTCAGCTCCTCCCCGTCCGTGCGGAGCCGGCCGGCGAACACCGGCACCCGGTCGAGGGCCCGCGCCAGCCCGGCGGCGAGCCGGTCCTCGTCCAGGGTCTGCTCGAAGAAGAGGACCACCGAGACCGAGAGGTCGGCCAGCATGGTGTCCATCAGCCCGCAGCGCAGTACCGTTCCCGGGGCCCGGCCGGCCCTGACGGTCCGGGAATCGCGCAACTGGGGCCAGACGCTCATGTTCCATCCCGGAGGGTTCGCGGGGAGTCGTGCACGTCACCCCGAACGGCAGGGCCGCACTCCGATACGGCGGGGCGGCACCCCGAACGATAGGGCAGTGGCCGGTCACTGATCCAGTGGTCCAGTCCAATTCATTGGCGCCGGCGGGGAACCGGACCGGCCCCGGCGGCCCGGCGGCGATAGAATCCGAGCTATGGGAGAGGGCGCAGGCGTGCCCACCGCGCCGCCGATGGTTCTCGTCACCGACAGGGACTCGCAGCTGATCGACCCCGGCCGGGCGTACCACGTCGGCCGCGACCCGACCAGCGAGATCGTCCTCGACGACCCCCGGGTCTCCTGGCACCACGCCGTGCTGCGGGCGGCCGACGGGCACTGGCTGCTGGAGGACGTCGGCAGCACCAACGGCACCTTCGCCGACGGCCGCCGGGTCCGGCAGGAGGACGTCGGCCCGGGCACCCGGCTGCGGTTCGGCAGCCAGGCGGACGGCCCGTCCGCCACTCTCACGGACCTGCCCGCGCCGAAGCCGGGCGACCGGCCGTCCCTGGTCGCCCCGGCGGCGTCCGGTGTCTTCCGGCGGCCGAGCGCCGTACTGCGGCTGCCCGACCGGACGGTGCAGATCGGCCGGGCGGACGACAACGACCTCGTCCTGGACGACCTGGTGGTCTCCCGCCACCACGCGGAGCTGCGCGCCCGGCCGGACGGCGGTCACGAGATCGTCGACCTGACCAGCCACAACGGCACCTACGTCAACGGCCGGGCGGTCGAGCGCTCCCCCGTCGGCCCGGCCGACATCATCGGTGTCGGGCACTCGGTGCTCTGCCTGGCCGGCGACGAACTCGTCGAGTACACCGACACCGGCGAGATCTCGCTCAACATCCAGGGCCTGGTCGTCCGGGTCGGCGCCGAACGGCGGGTGCTGCTGGACGACGTGAGCTTCCCCCTCGCCGAGAAGGCGCTGCTCGCGGTGGCCGGCCCCAGCGGCGCGGGCAAGTCCACCCTGCTCAACGCCCTGACCGGGCTGCGCCCGGCCGACGAGGGCACCGTCCTCTACGACGGGCGCGACCTGTACCGGGACTACGCGGAACTGCGCCGCCGGATCGGCCTGGTGCCCCAGGACGACATCCTGCACACCCAGCTCACCGTCCGCCGTGCCCTCTCCTACGCGGCCGAACTGCGCTTCCCCGGCGACACCGACAAGCGCGAGCGGGAGGCCAGGGTCGACGAGGTGATCCACGAACTCGGTCTGGACCGCCGGGCCGACCTGGTCGTCTCGCGGCTCTCCGGCGGCCAGCGCAAACGCGTCAGCGTCGCCCTGGAGCTGCTGACCAGACCGTCGCTGCTCTTTCTCGACGAACCCACCTCCGGCCTCGACCCGGGCATGGAGCGTTCGGTGATGCAGATGCTGCGCGGCCTCGCCGACGACGGCCGCACGGTGGTCGTGGTCACCCACAGCGTGCTCAGCCTGGACGTCTGCGACCGGCTGCTGGTGCTCGCCCCCGGCGGCCGCACCGCGTACTACGGCCCGCCCGGCGAGGCGCTGCCGTTCTTCGGCTTCACCGAGTGGCCGGAGGCGTTCGAGGCGTTCGAGAGCGAGGACCACGAGGCCTGGCAGCGCCGCTTCCGCGAATCCCCGCAGTACGAGCGGTACGTGACCGCCGAGGCGCTGCCCGCCGTCCACCCCGGGCCCCGGACCCCGGCGGAGGGGGCGGCGGCCGGTCCGGAGCAGCCGCAGGGCTGGTTCTCCCAACTCGGCACGCTCGTCCGCCGCTACACCGCCGTGCTCGCCGCCGACCGGCTCTTCCTGACCGTGATGACCGCGCTGCCGTTCCTCATCGGCGTGATGTGCCGGGCCATGGCGGGTACCCGGCTGACCTCGGACAACGCCCTCAACTGCCTGCTCACGCTCTGCATCGGCGGCCTGCTCACCGGCTCGGCCAACGCGGTGCGCGAGCTGGTCAAGGAGCGGCCGATCTACCAGCGGGAACGGGTGGTCGGGCTGTCCAGATCCGCGTACCTGGTCTCCAAGGTGGTGGTGCTCGGCACCGTCACCGTCGTCCAGGCGGCCGTCCTGACCGTCGTCGGCCTGGCCGGGGTCACGCTCACCACGGCCGTACCGGACGGGGTGCTGATGCCGCCGCTGCCCGAGCTGATCCTGGCCGTCGCGATGCTCTCCTTCTGCGCCATGATGCTCGGCCTGCTGGTCTCGGCCGCCGTCCGCAAGGAGGAGGCCACCATGCCGCTGCTGGTGCTCCTCTCGGTGGTGCAGATCGTGTTCAGTGGCGCCATGCTGAAGCTGCACGGGGTGCCAGGCCTGGAACAGTTCGCCTGGCTGGTGCCCTCCCGCTGGGGCCTGGCCGCGATGGCCAGGACCATCGACCTGCACACGATCCTGCCGACCGCCATCACCGCCGACCCGATGTTCCGCCACGACGGCGCCGGCTGGCTGCTCTCCATGGGCATGCTGGTCGCGCTCTCGGTGGTCCTGGGCGTGGCCGTGCTCGCCCTGTTGCGCCGGCAGGAGCCCGCGATCATGCGCGGGTAGACCGCCCCGGAGCCCGCGAGGGCAGCCGGGGGAACCGCCGAGCCAGGAGCCGAGGAAACCGCCACCCATGGACGAGTTCGCGTTCCGCCCCACCCACGTCGCCCCGCCGGACGGGATGGCCACCTGGGCGGCCCCGGACCCGGCACAGCCGTCGGTCCGGCTGGATCCGCTGCTGCCGGTGCGGCTGGTCGGCCGCCAGGGCTACTGGGCGCACGTGCTGTGCTCCAACGGCTGGTCCGCCTGGGTGGACGGCCGGCTGCTGGTCAGTCTCCCGAACACACCGCCCGCCGCCACCGGGCCGCCCGCCCGGACCGCCGACCCGCGCCCGGCGCTCGCCGAGGCCGAGGGCGCGCTGGCCCGCTACCGGGGCCTGCTGGAGGAGCTCGCCGCCGGGGACGCGGACCTGGAGGTCTTCCGGGAGCGCGCCCGGGGTCTGCGGATCGGGCTGGTCATCGACGGCGAGGAGCTCTGGCTGTTCGACCCGGCGCGCGACCGCTGGTGCTACTGCGACGGGCTCCAGCTCCAGACGTACGCCGCCACCGACCGGCCCGCCGGGCCGGTGCCCGGCTCGTACCAGCGCACCCGGACCGGTGAACCGTGACCCCGCCGGAGCGGCCCCGCGACGAGGACCTCCCGCCGGAACAGCCCGACGGCGACGACGCGGCGCTGGACCTGCCGTCGGGCATGGTCGGCCGACGGGTGGCGGGCTACCGGCTGGAGTCGGAGATCGGGCGGGGCGGCATGGCGGTCGTCTACCGGGCGAAGGACCTGCGGCTCGGCCGGACGGTCGCGGTGAAGCTGCTGGCACCCGAACTGGCCCGCAACGAGGTGTTCCGGCAGCGGTTCATCCACGAGTCCGAGGCCGCCGCCGCGATCGACCACCCGCACATCATCCCGGTGTTCGAGGCGGGCGAGACCGACGGCATCCTGTTCATCGCGATGCGCTACGTCGAGGGCGGCGACCTGCGGGCCCTGATCGACCGGAGCGAGCCGTTCACGGTCAGGCGAGCGGCCCGGCTGGCCCTGCAGATCGCCTCCGCCCTGGACGCCGCGCACGACCACGACCTGGTCCACCGGGACGTCAAGCCCGGCAACGTGCTGGTCGCCGCCGGCACGGACAGCGAACACCCCGTACACCTCTACCTGGCCGACTTCGGCCTCACCAAGAAGTCGCTCTCGCTCAGCGGGCTGACCGGCGTCGGCCAGATCGTCGGCACCCTGGACTACGCGGCGCCCGAACAGATCACCGGACGGCCGCTGGACGGCCGGTGCGACCAGTACAGCCTGGGCTGCGTGGTGTTCGAGATGCTGGCCGGGGCGCCGCCGTTCCGCCGGGAGAGCGATGTCGCCCTGCTCTGGGCCCACCTCAACGACCCGCCGCCCACCCTGCGCGAACACCGCCCCGACCTGCCCACCGCCGTCGACGCCGTACTGGCCCGGGCGCTCGCCAAGGCTCCCGAGGAGCGGTACACCAGCTGTCTGCGGTTCGTCGCCGAACTCCGCGCGGCCGGTGCGGTGGCCGCCGGGCCCGCACCGACCGGCCAGTGGCGGTCGACCGGCCCGCCGACCCGGGTCGTACCACCGCACGACGCGGCCGCCGCCCCTCACTCACCCGCTCCTCACTCGCCCGCGCCCCGTTCGCCCGTCCCCCGTTCGCCCGCCGTGCCGTCGCCCGCCGTGCCGGAGCCCCCGGCCTGGGCCTCACCGGTGGTCCACCCGCCGCGACGGTGGCCCGGCCCCTAGCCCGGTCCGCGTCTCCGGGCCGCTATCCCGGCGGGACCGGGCCGTTCACCGCCGGCTGCCCCGTCTCGACCTCACCGCGCCTACCCACATGAGCCGCCAGCAGGCCCCCCAGCCAGCCGGTGACCAGCCCCCAGCCGGCCGCCAGCGGCACCGCCACCCAGAGGTCGGGGCGCAGCGCCAGGGTGCCGCCGCCCAGCCCGGCCAGGGGATTGCCGCCGCCGAGAACGGCGCCGAGCAGGTCGCCGAGGCCGCCCTCACCGACGCCCACGCCCAGCACCGAGAGGCCGTAGTCGGCCGAGACCCGCGACCAGACGCCGACCAGCAGCACGGTGACGGCCGCCGCCACGCCGAGCCGTACCGCGTGCTGCCAGAGCCGGACGCCGCGCGGCGAGCGGTAGGCCGCGAGGAAGCCCGCCGCCAGCAGCAGGACGGCGGCCAGCGGCAGCAGCCACCAGGCGCGGGCGTCGTGGTCGGCGAGCGTGCCGAGGCCGACGGTGGCGTCCTGTCCGTTCGGCGCCCGCAGCACCTCGGCCAGCGCGTTCGGCACCGGCAGGCCGACCGCGCCGACGAGGTGCCCGTGCCACTCGGCGCCGAGCCCGACCCCGAAGGCGAGCCAGACCAGGTTGGGCAGCGCCAGCAGGACGACGGCCATGGTCTCGCGCGCGTTGCCGTGCACGACGGCCGTCACGGCGCCGGCCACCACCCCGATCACCACATACGCCAGCAGGACCAGCAGCATCGCGAACGCGGCCGGCCGGACCGCCTGCTGGAACGGCACCAGGCCGCGTGGCAGCGGCGCCCGGCGGGACACCGCGAAGGCCGCCGCCAGCACCACCAGCAGCCAGAGCAGCCCGAGACCGACGGTGCTCGGCGGGTCCGCGTGGAAGCCGACCTCGGGGGTCAGGCCCAGGGCGCCGCCGAGGACACCGGCGAGGCCGCCGCCCAACGGGACCACGAAGGTGTGCCGGGCACCGAGGGTGAGCAGCACCAGCGCCACCACCCAGAGCACCGCCGTACGGGCCACCCGGCCGAGCAGTTCCCCTCCCCCGGCGACCGCCCGGAAGCGCAGCTGGCGCAGGAACACCTCGGCCATCACCAGCGCGCCGACCAGGCCGACGGAGAGCGGCATGGCGGTGATCCCGGCATCGACCTTGGCGAAGAAGCCCGCGCCGCCGTCCAGTTGGACGGAACCGCCGACCGCGAGGGCCAGCGTGCCGGCCAGCACGGAGGGGAATCCACCGTCCGGAAGGCCGTTGGCGCCCGCCAGCCAGAGACCGAGCGCGGCCACCGCCGCCATCGCGGCGAGTCCGGCGACCACCACGGCCAAGGCGTCCAGCCAGCCCCGCAGGGCGCCGGGCGGGCCGGGCGGCACGGGGTGCGGCTCCTGGTGCATGCGGGCTCCTGGTGGACTCGGGTGCCCCCCTCGCGTCTGACTCCAGATTCACCCAGGAGCGGCCGCCGCGCGCTGCACACCCTCGGAGACCCGCTGTTGCGGGGGTTGGGAAGCCGGGCAGAAATGGAAGCCAGTGGCAGGAGCTTCCTGTGCCGGCCGTGTTCGCCGGCCGCCTGCGAAACGGAGCCTCGATGAGTGCCCAACCACCCCCGCCCGGCCCCCCAGCCGGCCCGCCGCCGGGGCCGTCGCCGGGCCCGCCGCCCAGCCCTCCCTCCGGCCCGCCGTCCGGGCCCCCGGCGTCCGGGCCACCGTCCGACGGCGGCGCGGGCCCGCCGACCGCTCCCCCGTCCGGCCCCTCGGGCCCTCCAGGACCGGGGGCGCCGGGTGGGCCTGGCGGGCCTGGCGGTGCTTCCGGCGGGCCCCGGACGCCCTGGTGGCGCTCGGGGCGGAAGCTGACGCTGGTCGCCGGCGCAGTGGTGCTGGCGGCGGTGGCCACGGTGCTGATCGTCAGCAACCAGCACAACGATGCCGTCCCGACCGCCAACGAGGTCGCGCTCCAGCAGCCCTCCGATCCGGGTCAGGCCCCGTTCACCCAGTCGGTGGAAACGGCCGGCGTGACGGCCCCGGCACCCGCGTCCCCGCCGGCCCAGCCGACCGGTCGGCCCAGCGGGGCCCGGACCACCGCCGCACCGGCGGCGGGCATCCACAGCGTGGAGGGGACGTCCCCCGGGCTCTACGCGGGGTCGATGTCCAAGCCGAGCTGCGACGTGGAGCGCCTGATCACCATGACGTCCTCCGGGGACGTCGGCCGCGCCTGGGCCTCCGCGCAGGGCATCAGCCAGTCCGCCATCCCGGGCTATCTGCGCTCGCTGACCTCGGCCTACCTGCGGGTGGACACCCGGGTGACCAACCACGGTTACAAGAGCGGCGCCGTGATCGGCTACCAGTCCGTGCTGCAGGCCGGCACCGCCGTCCTGGTGGACGCCCAGGGCGTGCCGCGGGTGCGGTGCGCCTGCGGCAACCCGCTCAAGCCCCCGGTGCTGGTGAGCGACGCCGAGTACACCGGCAAGGCCTGGCCTGGCTTCCGGCCGACCACACTGGTCGTCGTGGTGCCGGCGCCCCAGCCGGTGACGGAGATCGTGCTGGTGAACGTCGACACGGGCACCTTCTTCGCCCGGGCCACCGGGCGGATCGAGGTGATCGACCGGCCCGTTCCGGGGCCCAGCGGGCCGCTGGCGGTGGGCATTCCGCCGGCCGCGCCGATGAAGCCGTCGTCGCCCTCGGCGTCCGTCTCCGGGGCCACCTCGGCTTCGACCTCTGCCTCGTCCCCGGGCGCGTCGTCCGGCTCTTACTCGGGCTCGCCGTCCGGCTCGTCGTCGGCTTCGACCTCTGAAGCAACCTCCTCCTCCGGGCCTTCGTCCGGCTCGGCCTCGGCGTCGAGCTCGTCCGGTAAGCCGTCCGGGCCGTCCTCGGCGCCGGGCACCTCCTCGGGCGGGTCCTCGCCCACGTCGTCCACCTCGTCGGCGCCCGAATCGTCCGGGCCGTCGTCCACCCCTGGGTCGTCCGGGCCTCCGTCGGCACCGAGGCCGTCCGGCCCGTCCTCCGCGACCGGCGCGCCGTCCACCGCGACGACCGCGACGAATCCGGCGACCGGCCCGACCACGGTCCTGCCCCCGACCGGCACCGCCGCCCCGGGCCGTTCACCGAGCTGACCGGTCGAACCGTCCCCACGCCACCATTTAAGTTGGATTATCAAACTCGCCAGGCTAGGGTGAGTTTCAGATTCCAACCAACCGGCGACGAGGGGACGACGAGCGTGCACAGTCCACCGGCGGAGACCTCCGCCGCAGACCGGCCCCGACCGGCCCGTCCGCACCCTGGGCACCCCCGTCGCCCCGTCGCCCACCAGCCGCCGGTCCCCCTCCCTCCCCGGGCAGTCGGCGGCCCTGGCGGAGCGGCTTGAGATCCGGCCGCCCCCCACCTGCCCCGTTGAGTCGCGTCCCGCGAACCCCGCCGGCCCGGCCCGGCGCGCTCCGGCACACCCCCTTCCGCACAACCCCACACACCCCAGCCATGGAGAGCCCAGTGAAACTCGCCCGCCGTACCGCACCGGCCACCACAGCCGGCGCGGATCCAGGGCCCGCCCCCGTCCGCCCCAGCAACGGGACCAGCACGGGAGCCGGCACCGCGACCCTCACAGCGAGCGCCCCCGCGACCGCCACGACCCACCCGGGGGCGTCCGATGTCGCGCACTGACCGCAGCGGACTCGTTCTACTGGCCGCCTGCCTCGGCCTGTTCACGGTCTTCGTCCAGACCACCCAGACCATCGGCACCCTGGGCGCGGTCCGCAAGGACCTCGGCCTCGACTCCGCCGACCTGGTCTGGGTCCCGAGCATGTACACCCTGGTCGTCGCCTCCGTCGTCCTGGGCGCCGGCGCGTTCGCCGACCGGTGGGGGCGGCGGCGGATCTTCCTGCTCGGCGCCCTCGCGATGGCCGTCGGCGGGGTGGTCCTGGTGTTCGCCGGGAGCCTGTCCGCCGTGCTGGCCGGCCAGGCGATCGCCGGGCTCGGCGGCGCGCTGATCACCCCCAGCTCGCTCGCCCTCATCACCAACGCCTTCCCCGACCCGCGCCGCCGGGCCGGCGCGATCTCCGCCTGGGCGGCCACGTCGGGGCTCGGGCTCGCCCTCGGACCGATCACGGCCGGGCTGGCCCTGCGCTGGTCCACCTGGCACACGGCGTTCTGGCTCGGCCCGGTGATCGCCGCCCTCGCCGCCGTCGCCGCGCTGCTCGGCGTGCCGGAGTCGCGGGTCGAGGGCGGGCGGCTGGACTGGCCGGGACAGTTCCTCGTCACGGCCGGGCTGGCGCTGCTGATCTACTGGCTGATCGACGGCGGGCACCACAGCTACGTCGGCGGTCTGCCGCTGGCCGCGGCCGTCGGCGCGGCCGTCCTGCTCGCCGTCTTCGCGGTGGTCGAACTGCGCCGCGACCACCCGCTGCTCGATCTGCGGCTGATGCGCGACCCGTCGTACAGCGCAGCCCTGCTGCTGGCCGCCACCGTGCTGTTCGGCTTCGTCGGGCTCTCGCTGCTCCAGGTGCTCTGGCTGCAGCAGGTGCGCGGGCTGACCGCCCTTCAGGTGGGCGTCCAACTCCTGGCGGAGTTCGGCACGTTCATTCTCGCCTCGGTGGTCGCCGGGATCCTCGGACGGCGGTTCGGGGCCGCGCCGTTGATCGCCGTCGGGCTGCTGCTGGCGGCGGCGGGCGCCGCGCTGTTCGCCACCGTCGAGCCGACGGACGCGTTCGGCGGGTACGCCCTCTCCCTGGTGGTCTTCGGCTTCGGCTGCGGCCTGGCCAACGCCCCCTCCACCGCACTGGCGGTCGGGCACGTACCGCGCGGCAAGGAGGGCGCGGCGGCCGGGACGGTCAACGCCGCCCGCCAGGTCGGCGCGGTGCTCGGCACCAGCGTCCTCGGCACCCTGATGACCACCCGGTTCGAGGAGCGCCTCGGCGCGCTCGGCCGGCCCCGCCCGCAGGACGTGGCGCAGGCGTTCACGGACGCCGTCGGCCACGCGGCCTCCGTCGGCGCGGTCGTGCTGCTCTGCGGTGTCGCGGCGGGCGCCTGCCTGTTGGCCCTCGCCCGTCGGCGGGGCGGTCCCGCTCCGGCGGCGCACCTCCCGGCGCCCGCCGACGGGGGCGCGGAGGTCGTCACCCTGCCGACGGCCGACTCCCGGACCTCCTGATCACCCACCACCCCCCGCTGCCACCGCCGTTCACCTCTCGGCGGTGGCAGCGCCACGCGGCCGGACACCCCGGGGCGGCCGGAAGTCCGCTCAGACCGCCGAACCCTCAGCCGGTGACGGCGAGTTCGGCGACCACCGCCCGGTGGTCGGCGCCCGGCACGGTGTGCTCGGCCACCGACACCGCGCTCAGCGCGTCGCCGTGCAGGACGTGGTCGATCTGGATCACCGGCGGCAGAAAGGGGAAGTCGGCGTTGTCCTCCGGCCAGGTCGGCGCACCGCCGCGGCCCAGTTCGGCGTGGGTGTCCGCCAGTCCGGTGGCGAGCAGGTCGCGCATCGGCGCGTGGTCGAGGGTCGCGTTGAAGTCGCCGAAGAACACGGCGTTGCGGGTGCTGTCGGCCGCCGCGGCCCGCAGGCCGTCGAAGTCCTCCGACCAGCGCCGGGCGTCGCCCAGCGGGTAGTAGGTGTGCACGGCGGTCAGCCGCACCGTCCGGCCGCCGACCGACACCTCGGCCGCCACCTGCGCCGAGGCGGAGACGGCCAGTGGGGTCAGCGGCAGTCGCGAGTAGAGCGCGGTGTCCTGGCCGGCCGGCAGTTCCCGGTACGGCAGCAGCTCCGCGATGCCCGCCCGGTCCAGGGCGGCGGCGGCGGAGCCGCTCAGCTCCTCCACCGCGAGGACGTCCACCCGCTGTTCACGCACCAGGCGGACCAGTGCGGCGACGTCCACCTGCCCCATGTACGCGTTGCTGGTGGCCAGCCGGAGCCGGGGTGCGTCGGCCGCCACCGAGCCGCCGTCCGGCACGAAACGCGGTACCAGCCAGATCAGTTGGACCAGCGTGAGCAGTCCGGCCAGGCCCGCCGCCCACCACGAGCGGAGCACCAGCAGGACGCCCAGGGCCAGGACGGTGGTCAGGGCCGCGTACGGCAGCAGCACCATCGGCAGGGCCAGCGACGTCCCGTCGTCCCAGCCCGCCAGCCGCACCACGACCAGGGCCGCCGAGAGCAGCAGCCCGACCACGCAGAGCACCACCAGGGCCGTCCGGGTCCGGCGCCACCAACCCCGGCCGCTCGCCGTCCTGTTGCCCGATCTGCTACGCACGCGGTTCCCCACCCGTCATTCTCGCCACCCCTGCGGCGCCCGGTCGTCCGGCCGCTCCGGCTGAAGACGCGGAGCGGCCGGGTCCGGTTCCGGGGGCGCCGGCTTCGGGCTCGGGCTTCGGGCTCGGGCTCGGGCTCGGACCGGCGCCGGGCCGCGCGGGCAGGCCGCGCCGCCCGTCAGTCCACGCAGGGGATCCCGCCGGCCTTCACCGCGGGGCCCTGCATGGGGAGGCCGGCGGCCGGGTCCGGGGCGGCGTCGGCGGGCTGCGGCCCGGAGCCCGCCGGGGGCGGCGTCGTGGGCGAGGCGCTGAACGTACTGCCCAGGGTCACCACGACGTGGCCGGCGGGCGCGCCGGCGGCGGCCACCGCCGTGACCCCGTAATGGGCGGCGATCTGCTGGGCGTCGGCCTTGGCCCCGCTGCCGTAGGTGACGGTGGTGGCCTTGGGCCGGCCCGCGGCCTCACCCACCTTGCCGGCCTGGTAACCGAGTTCGGCCAGCGCCTTGGACTCGCCGGCGGCGGACCCGCCGTACACGTCCACGGTAGCCCGCTCCCTGGCCGGACTCGACGCGGCCGGGGTGGTCGGGTCGGTCGCCCCGGGCGCAGCGGTGTCGCCGCCCCCGGCCGGGGCGGCGGGCGCCGGATCGTGGTTGAACAGCTGCTGCACGATCCGCTTGATCAGGTCCGGGTTGACGGTGTTGACCTCCTGGCCCCCGATGGTCTTGAACCCGGTGATCGGCAGGGTGTTGAACTCGACGTTGCCACCGGTCAGGTTGGGGGCCTGCTGCGCGAAGTCCAGGATGTTCCACTCGTTGTCGATGACGACGTCCTTCTTCACCACGTCGAACAGCCGCTGGAGCTTCCCGAAGTCGTTGAGGATGCCCTGCTGTTTGAGCTGGTACTCGACCGAGGAGATGAACGCCTGCTGGCGGTGGGTGCGGTCGAGGTCGCCGTTGGGGAGGTTGTGGCGCTGGCGGACGAAGGAGAGCGCCTGCGCCGCGTTGAGGGAGCTGATCCCGGCCGGGAGTTTCAGCCCGGTGCCGCCGCCCTCGCGGGTCGCGGTGCGGGCGACGATCGGATCGTCGACCGGGTGGTTGAGGCAGACCTGGATCGGTTCCACCGCCTTGGCGATGTCGTAGAAGCCGATCAGATTGACCTCGGCGAAGTGGTCGATCGGGATGTTCAGGAACGCCTGTACGGTCTGGATGGTGGCCGAGCGGCCGGCCTCCCTGCTCTGGCGCTCCAGTTCCGGCTTGGACAGCCCCTTGCCGGCCAGCTTCTGCTCGGCGGCGTCCTTGGCGATCCCGTACGCCTCCTTGATCTTGTGCATCTTTCCGTCCGCGCCCACGGTCTGGACGTAGTCGTCCCGCGGGACGGAGAGCGCGGCCACCTTGCCGCCGTTGGCCGGGATGTGCAGGACGATCAGGGCGTTGGTGTTGTACCCGCCGATCTCGCTGGAGCCCGCGTGCAGTTCGTCCTCGACGAACTCCTTGGGCAGGTCGTTGCCGTCCATGTCCTTGCGGCTGTCGAGACCGATGAGCAGCAGGTTCACCGACTTGTCGAGGTGCGGCGGCGCGTTCTTCTTCGCCTCCGCCAGCGCCGCCGACTTGACTATGCCGCTGTCCAGGCTGCGGTACTCGTACCAGGTGAAGCCGCTGGCCCCCAGCACGGCCGCCGACACGGTGCAGGCCAGGCCCCGCCCGGCGACGGTCAGCGGCGCGGTGCGGCGCGGGGCCCGCGCCCTGGTGTTCTTCCGGTCAGCCACGACGACTCCCTCGGCTCCTGGCATTCCCGCCCCTGTTCCCGCTACCGCCCCCGGTGCCGCGTCCTCTCCCGCCCCTGTTCCCGCTCCTGCTCCCGCTCCTGCCGAGCACGGTCTGGACGGCGATCACCAGCAGTGCGGCCGCCACCGCCTCGGCCATCACGGGGAACGCCCCCACCACCCAGCGCAGCGCCCCCGAGGCGAGCGCCTTGCCCTGGTAGTCCTCCCGGCGGGCGAGGTACTCGACGCCCGCCCGGACCGCCAGCACCACCACCGGTGCGGCCGTGACCACCCACCAGCGCCCCGGCCGGCTGCACAGCACCACCGCGGCGGCCGTGCCCAGCACCGCGCCGACCGCGAACAGCAGCCCGGTGCCCGGTCCGTTCAGTTCGTCCGCCACCGCGCCCAGCACCGGCAGCCCGACGGCCACCAGCACCACCAGCAGGCCACCGCGCCGCGGGGCCTCCCGCCGCCGCGCCGCGACCGCCCTCGGCGTGGCCTCACCGCCGCCACCCCGCGCACCGTCGTCCCGGGCGCCCCCGTCGTCGGCACCACGGCCCGCCGCGCCCGAGCGCTGCGCAGGAACGCCGGACTCCCCGGGATGCGCCCCCGGTCGCGATCGCGCGCCCCGGTCCGGCGTTCTCGCCCGTTGCCCGGCCATCCACACACCCCTCGTCAACTCGGCTGCCACGGCACCGGCGCGCCGTCCTGCGTACCGGGACGCGAACCGTCCGGATGACGGTTCCCGAACTTCTACACTGTTGTAGAACTCGGCTGGAGCATACAAACCCGCCCCCGCCGCGTCACCCGCCGCCCTCCCGGCTGCGGCGGAACCGCCAGGTGGGGCCTCGTTAGGATGGGCGTGATCCCCACCCGTCGGCACCCATCAGGAACGCATCAGAGGAGCAGCGCGTCACCATGTTCGAGAACCTGAAGAACCTTGCGGACAAGGCCACCGACCTCGCCCGCGAGCACAGCGGCGTCATAGGCCAGGGGCTGGAGAAGGTCGGCGACGTGATCGACGACAAGACCGACGGAAAGTACGCGAGCCAGATCGACACCGGTGTCGAGAAGGCCAAGGACTTCATCCGCAACCTGGACGACGACAAGAAGCCGACGGAGTAACACCCCGGCGCGGCACTGCCGCCGGAACCACCAACGGGCCATCGGGATCAACGAACGGACGGGCGGGCGGCAGTGACGAAAGACCGGACGGGCCCCCGCTGGGGCCGCTGGCTGGCCGCCGCCGTCCTGGCGGCGGCCGGCTGGGGCATCATCCGCGGCGGCGGCCACCCGGCCCCCGCCGACTCCGCCGCCTCCCCCTCGCCCCCGTCCGCCGGCACCACCACCGCCCCGGCCGCGTCCGCCCCGTCGCCCTCCCGCCCCTCCGGCCGCTACGACCCCGCCGACTACGCGGCCCCGGTCCGCACCCACGCCGCCCGAGCGGGCATCAACCCCCAGCTGCTGATGGCGATCCTCTACAACGAGTCGTACAAGCCCCACGACCCCGACCTCGAACGCGCCTGGCAGCGGACCAAACCCGACGCCTCCTTCGGCATCGCCAACATGCACCGCGCCGCCTTCGACGACACCAAGCAGGGCCGGGACTTCGCCGACCGCCGCTGGGAGGAGCTCCCCGACGACCGCGACCTCGCCATCGAGGCCGCCGCCTGGCACCTCCACGACCTCACCGCCCAGCTCCCCGCCCGCCCCGCCACCTCCCTCACCCGCGACGAACTCCTCGCCCTCGGCTACAACACCGGCGCCGGCAACATGTCCGCCTTCGCCCGCGGCATCAAGCCCGGCTCCCAGGCCCAGTCCTACCTCGACCGCCTCCACGACAACTGGCAGAAGTCCGCCACCGCCGTCAAATCCGGTTGACCAAAGCCCACTTCAGCCGACTGGCCACCGCCGCCCCCGATCACGTGGATCAGCCGCCGGCCGTGGTCTGCCGCGGTGGATCACGCCGCAGTCCGCACAACGACCGGTGGGCCCGCGCGTTCGCGACGCGCGGGCCCACCGGAGGACGCGGTGGGAAGGTCAGGAGGCGGCCAGGTGGGTGGACCACTTGGTGCGCCAGGCGAGGGCGTCGGTGACGGCTTCGTCGATGGTGCGGCGAGGGGTCCAGCCGAGGAGGTCGCGGGCGGTGTCGATGCCGGCGTAGCAGCCGATGACGTCGCCGGGGCGGGGGTCCGCCTCGCGGGTGCCGAGGGTGGTGCCGACGGCGCGCTCGAAGGCGGTGACCAGTTCCCGGACGGTGGTGCCCTCGCCGGTGCCGATGTTGATGACCCGGTAGCGGTCGTCGGCGGCGGGCTTGATGACCTCGTCGAAGCGGGTGAGCGCGGCGGCGTGGGCCTCGGCGACGTCCTGGACGTGGATGTAGTCGCGGATGCCGGAGCCGTCGCGGGTCGCCCAGTCGACGCCGGTGATGGTGAACGGCGTGCCGGTGGCGTGGGCCTCGATCAGCTTGCCGAGGGCGTGCGTCGGGTGGAGGTCCTGCAGACCGGTGCGCAGCCGCGGGTCGGCGCCGATCGGGTTGAAGTAGCGCAGGGTGATGACGCGGACCTCCTCGGCGCCATGGCCGCGGGTCCAGTCCTGGAGGACCTGTTCCATCATCTGCTTGGTGCGGGCGTACGGGCTGTTGGCGTCGACCGGGCAGCTCTCGTCGACCCGGGCGTCCGGGGTGGGCGCGTAGATCGAGGCGGAGCTGCTGAAGACGACGCGGGTACAGCCGTTGCGCTGGAGGGACTCCAGCAGTTCGACGGTCTTGGCGACGTTCTCGCGGTAGTAGTACAGGGGTTGGGAGACGGACTCCGGGACGACGATCCGCGCGGCGCAGTGCAGGGCGGCGTCGATGTCGGGGTGCTCCGCGAAGATGCGGTCGAGGAGGGCCGCGTCGGCGATGTCGCCCCGGTAGAAAACGCGGTCCTCGACGAACTCGGCCCGGCCCTTGGAGAGGTCGTCGAGGACGACCGGCGTGATGCCCTGGTCGAGCAGCGCGGAGGCCACGGTGCTGCCGATGTATCCCGCGCCGCCGGTGATCAGAACTTTCTTCAACGCGGACGCTCCCTTGCGGTCGGCCGGACGCCTCGGGTGGCGGCCGGTGACAGTGGGGACGATGGTTCAGGAGCGATGGTTCCGGCGGTCGTGGCGGCAACAGGAAACAGGCAGCGGGCAGCGGGCAGCGGCGCCGGGGAGCGCACTCGGGGGGTGTGCGCTCCCCGGCATGGGGTGGTGGCGGCCACCCGGCCGGTCGTCCACAGGCTCGGACACCGGCGGCCGTGACCGGAATGCTAGACCCGCCGGGGGTCCGTGGCCAGAGCCCTGACCAGCCGATTTCCCGCCCCGGACATGCCACCCGGGCCGCGTCGGCCCCAGGTCCGAACAGGTGTCACCCACCCCACTCCCGCACGCTGCCGGAGACCGGCCGGAGACCGGTCGAGGCCCCGTCAGGCCGCGACCCGGGCGCCCAGCGCGGGCGACCGGACCACGGGCACGACGCCCACCGGCTGGCCGTGCGCGTGCAGCCGGGAGAGGGAGGCGGCCAGCTGGTCCGGGTCCTCGGCCAGCCAGAGCCGGAGGGCGGCGGCCAGGGCGGCGCTGGCCGGCCCGATGTGCAGTCCGCTCGCCCGGGTGACCCGGTCACCGACCAGCGGGAGGAGGTCGGCGAGCGGCGCGGGCAGCCAGAGCGTCACGGCGCAGGGCGCGGGGCGGGAGAGGACGCACAGCAGGCGCAGCACGCCCGCGTCGCCGTGCAGGGCGGGGATGACGTCCAGCAGACCGTCCGCCGCCACCTCGGAGACGTCGCTGCCGTGACCACGCGCCAGCTCGCGCAGCAGCCCCCGCTCGGCGGCGGTGATCCGGACGGTCAGCATGACTTCTTCGCAGTCCATGGTCCCAGTTCCCGTCTTGTGGAGGTGCCCGTCGGTCGTGAACGCCCTGTCGTGCCAACGCCTGTCGTGCCCACGCCGGCCGTGTCGCGGCCGCCGTGCCGCACCGGCCGTCGTCGCGTACCCGTCAGCCGGTGGCGATCAGTTCCTGCCCATCAGTGGGCCTCCGCTACCGGCGTGATCAAGCCGTAGTGGCCGTCGTAGCGGCGGTACAGCACCCGGCCGCGGCCGTCCCCGGGGTCGGCGTAGAAGACGAAGGGCCAGCAGGTGAGCCAGAGTTGGCGGGCCGCCTCGGACAGGTCGAGCCGCGGCGCGGGGTGCGGGCTCTCGGTCAGGGGCAGCGCGGAGCCGCCGAACCGGGCGGTCGAATGGGCCCGGACCAGCCGGAAGCCGTCTCCCCCCGGCCGGCGGTGGACCAGGCTGTCCTGGCCGGTGAGCGCGTCGGAGAAGAGATGGAAGCGGCGGTCCAGGGCGAGCATCTCGCGCACGGCCTCGTCCGGCGCGCGGCGGGCGAGAACGACCGGTTTCCGGCGGGCGATCCGTCGTTCGGCGAGCGGGCGCGGGGCGTACTGCGGCCGATAAGCGCTGTCGTGCGCCGCGGCGAGCCCTATGTCCCCCTGCTCGCGCAGCCGCGCGGCCCGGCCGCCGAGCGTGCCGAGCGCCAGGTCCACCGCCTCGCGCATGGTCCCGGCGGCCAGTTGCGCCCGGACCGTGCCGACGCCGTCCAGTTCGATCTCGGCCTGGGCCACGGCGGGCCTGGACACCTCCCGGCAGCGGGTGTGGGTGAGCCTGATACGGGCCGCGTGCGCGTCCGGTCCGAGCGCCGCCGTCAGCTCCAACGCCCGGGCGCGCGCGTACTCGGCGTCGTCGCGGTGGAGTTCGCCTCGGATCTCCACCCGCACGTCGAGAGCGGGCCGGTGGCGCAGACGGGTCATCAGGATCCTCCTTGGTTCCGGACCATGCTGGACCTGCGGAGGGCCTCCGGCCGAGGGCCGAAAGACCCTGCCTGCCGGGCAACGGTCCTCCCCCCGCTCCGGCCTGGTCCGCGCAGGTCGGCCGGGGCCGCGGAAGGGCCTGCCGGACGACCCGCGCCGGCGCGTCCGCTCGATCGGCCGATGGGTCAGTTGCGGGCACGGGGGCGACCGGGCCAGACTCCGCCCGTGGAAGAGACGATCCCGCTGGAACCGGGCCATCCGCGCCGGCTGTCGCCCGCCCGCCCGGAGGAGGAACCGGCCGGCCCCGGCCGCCGGTTCTGAGCCGTCCGCGCCACCCCCCGAACCGCCGTCCGGCCCGCCCGGAGCCGGAATTCCGCCCGAGTGCGCGCGGCCGATCCACCAATGGGGTGATCCACGGGCATTTGGCGCAACGCCTGATCGAACGGCGCGTTCTCTATTGAGTGCGCCCTCCGGGAGCGGCGCGCGCGGGGGTCCGCGCTGGAGGGACCCTCGTCTCCCGGCTCTCGCGGCTCCGGCTCCGGCAGTACCGCCGCGTCGGCCCATCTGGTGAGAGGTGATGCCATGATCCTGACGACCGAGACGCGTAGACGAGCCGTTCCGCCCGGAACGGCTCCCGCGAAAACCCCCTCGACCGCTCCCCCGCCGGCGCCCGGCGCCGTACCGGGCCTCGGCCACGCCCCGGCCCTGCTACGCGACCCGCTCGGCTTCCTCGGCTCGCTCTCCCGCCACGGCGGTGTGGTGCAGGTCCGGCTGGGCCCACGGACGGTCTGCGTGGTCACCGACGCGAGTCTCGTCCACACCCTGCTCGTCGCCCTCGCCTACGACTGCCCACGCGGCGCCGTCCAGGACACTCTCAAAACGGCGTTCGGCGACGGTCTGCTGATGTCCGGGGGGAAGGCCCACCGGGACCGCCGCCGGCTGATCCAGCCCGTTTTCGGGCCGGACCGGATGGCCGACTACCTCGCGGTGATGCACCAGGTCACCGAGGAACGGGCCGGACGCTGGCGACCGGGCCAGGAACTGGACGTGGCGAAGGAGATGAACCACCTCGCGCTGGAGATCGTCACCAGGACGCTGTTCGACGCGCGGCTGAGCGAGGACGCCACCGTCGACTTCCACCGGGCGCTGCCGGACCTGGTCAAGGGCCAGATCGTCCAGTCGCTCTACCCGCACCCGAAGCTCGCCCGGCTGCCGCTGCCGGTCAACCGTCGCTTCGAGAACGCCGTCCGGGTGCTCAACCGGGTGGTCGACCAGGCCGTCAGCGGCGGCGCCCGGTCCGGCGGCACGAACGGCACCCTGCCCGCGCTGCTGCGCGTCGCCACCGACCCGGCCACCGAACGGCCGCTCACCGAGGCGGACGTACGTTCCGAGGCGATCACCATGTTCGGCGCGGGCACCGAGACCGTCTCCACCACGCTCACCTGGCTGCTCGACGAACTGCTGCGGCACCCCGAGGTGGAGACCCGCGTCCTCGCCGAGCTGGACGAGCACCTCCCGGCCGGCGCCGTGCCCACCCCCGACGCGCTCGCGAAGCTCACGTACACCCGCAGCGTCACCCAGGAGGTGGTGCGGCTGCACGCGCCGAACGCCTTCCTGATGCGGACCGCCGCCGTCCCGGTCGAGCTCGGCCCGTACCTGATCCCGGCCGGCACCGAGCTGCTGTACAGCCTCACCGCCCTGCACCGCGACCCGGCGCTCTACCCCGAGCCGCTGCGGTTCCGGCCCGAGCGCTGGCGTGAGGGCGGCGACGCGGCCGGTGCCGGGCGGCAGGCGTTCCTGCCGTTCGGGGCGGGCAAGCACAAGTGCATCGGCGAGGCCTTCGCCTGGGCCGAGCTGACCGTGGCCGCCGCCGCGATTCTGCGCCGGTGGCGGCCGGTGGCCGTCGCGGGGACCAGGGCCCGCGAGGTGGTCTGGACGACCGTCCAGGCCCAGGGGCTGCGCATCCGGCTGACCCCGCGCAACGGTCACGCGTCCCGCTCCCGCCCCGGCGGCGCCGCCACCCCGCAGGACGGCGCGGCCCCCGGTGACGGTGAGGCCCCGAGCCCGTGCCTGATCCCGGGCCCGCGGGCGGCACCGCTGTCGCCGGCCGCCCAGGCGGCACGGACCGTCCCGGCGGCACGCACCGCCGCCCCGGTGCCGCGGACCGCCGCCGTGCCACGGCCGGCCTCGGCGGTTCAGCCGGCCCTGACCGCCCATCCACCCGCCACCGTCTGCCCGGCCGCCGTCCTCATGCCCGCCCGCATCCCCGCCGAACTGCGCACCCCCGAGGGGTCGCAGGCCTCCGGCGAGCTACGGGCCACCACCGCACGGCACGCCGACTGGGTGCTGGACCACGGCCTGCTTCCCCTGAGCGGCCTGCCCCGCTACCAGGCCTACGGGCTGCCCAAGCTGATCGGCCACGCGTACCCCCGTGCCGGGGGCGCCGAACTCGACCTGCTGGTGGACCTGCTCGGCTGGTTCACCATCCTCGACGACCGCTTCGACGGCACCCCCGGCCGCCACCCGGCCGAGGCCCACGCGATCATCGACCCGCTGCTCGCCGTCCTGGCCGGAGACGACCCGACCCCGACCTCGGTGGGCGCCCAACTCCTGTACGCCTGGCGGGAACTCTGGCACCGCCAGGGCGGTCCCATGTCGCCCGCCTGGCGGGACCGGGCCGCCCGCGAATGGCGGACCTGTCTGGAGACCTTCCTCACCGAGTCCGCGCACCGGGCCAAGGGCACCGCCCCCGGCCTCCCCGAGACCATGGGCCTGCGCCGCCACGCCAGTTGCCTCTACCCGTTCATGAACATACTGGAACGGGTCCAGGGCGCCGACGCGCCGGACGGGCTGCACGCCGAGCCCGCGCTGCACCGGTTGCGCGCGCACACCGCCGACGCCGCGACGCTGATCAACGACTTGTTCTCACTGGAACGGGAGGAGCGCCAGACGGCGACCGCCTTCAACACCGTCCTGACCCTGCAACGGGTCCGCGGCTGTACCCGCCGCGAGGCCGTCCTGGAGGTCCGCGCCCGGATCTCGGACCTGAGGGAGGAGAGCGAGACCCTGCGCCGCCGGCTGCTGCGCCGGCACCCGGCGGGCCTCTGGTACCTCAACGGCACCCGGGAACTGGTCGACGGCGTCTACGCCTGGACCAGTACCAGCCGCCGCTACCTCAGTGACGGTCGCCGAGGGTGAACAGCAGCAGCACGAAGCCGGCGAACAGGTGCGTGGCGAAGATGTAGATGCCCGCGCGGATGAGCATGGCCTTGCGCCTGCTCTTCTCGTCGCTGGTGCCGTCGGCCATGGCCGGGTTCTCCTTCGGTGGGTCGGGTGCGGCGGGCACGGCCGTCGGGTGGCCCGGCCGGGGCGGGGCCACCCGGCGCTCAGCCGCTCCTCAGCTGGGCTGCGGGCGCCCGCAGCTCCGTGAGCAGCGTGCCCTGGTCGGTGATCAGCTCGGTGAGGATGCGGCGGGCGGCGCGCAGCAGGTCGGCGACGTCCGGGGTGCTCAGCGCGTAGACCACGGTGTTGCCCTCCCGGGTGGCCGTGACCAGCTGGGTCCGGCGCAGCACCGCGAGCTGCTGGGAGAGGTTGGACGGCTCGATCCCGATCTCGGCCAGCAGTTCGCGCACCGGGCGCGGCCCGTCCTGGAGCAGTTCCAGGACGCGGATCCGGACGGGATGCCCGAGGGTGCGGAAGAACTCCGCCTTGGCCTGGTACAGCGGGACCGCCATCGTCCGCTCTCTCCCTGGTGCTCGGGTGGTTGCTGCCCGGGCGGGTGGTGCCCGGGTGGCCGGGCCTCGCGTGGGTGTGCCTCGCGTGGGTGGACAGCCGGGCCGGGCACCCGGGCCTCGCACGCGGGGCGCACACGGCCAGGAAGCATCATCCTTATGGATGAAGATTTCTTCAAGTTGTCACCGTCGACGGCCACCGGGGAAGGCCGGGCCCGGCCCGCGCCGACGGGGCAGGAGACACCCGGAAACGACCGACGGGTCCGGGGCTGGCAGCCCCGGACCCGTCAGCCGCTGTGGTCGGCGGTCAGCAGACGACCGGGACGTCCACGGTGACCGGGGACGGGCCCCACCCGAAGTCGACCACGCTGAAGCTGCCGTGGACGGTGGAGCCGCACGGCACGGTGCCGCTGAAGCCGTTCACCCGGACGGTGGTGGCCCTGAACAGCGTGCCGCCGCTGACCGTACCGAGCGAGGCGCCGCCGACCACCTGGCCGGAGACGCTGGTGAGCAGCTGACGGGTCGGCAGCTCCGGGCTGCCCGGGCTGGGCGGGCCCGCCAGGCTGATCTGGCCGTAGAGCTGCACGCTGTCACCGGTGACGTCGGCACACAGGGTGGTCCCCAGTCCGGACTGCAGCCCCCAGGCACCACAGGTCGTGGTGGTGGTGAGGGTGGTCGCACCGGTGGTGGCCGCGCCGGCCTGGACCGGGACGGCGAGCAGGGCGACCGCACCGGCGGCGCCCGCCGCGATCTGGGCGATTCGGTTCATCGAAGTCTCCTGACGTTCATCTTGTTCATCTGGTGGACACAACGTCATGGCACATGTGACATTTCACATGTGCCATGACGTGACCTTCTCATGGGTTTCCAATGCCTGGGTCAAGTTCTGCACAGGAAACCGTGCAACAGGCTAAAAGTTGACCTTCGATGGCGAGATCCCAGCGTGCCCAGGGCCGCGCGTGCCCCGGCGGGGGCCGGCGCGTTGGACGGAGCGTGAAACGCATCCCCACCGCCGTGGCCGCCCTCGCCGCCGTCCTCGCCCTGGTCGCGGCGGCCACCCCGCCCGCGCGGCTGCTCGGCACCGAGGTCCGGCGGATCCCGACCGAGGACCGGGTGCTGGCGCTGACCTTCAACGCGGCCTGGAACGACACCGGCCTGGACACCACCCTGGCGGTGCCGCGGGAGCGGACGGCGCCGGCCACCTTCTTCCCCACCGGGGAGTTCGCCGACCGGCACCCGTCCGCCGTCCGGACGATGGCCGCCGCCGGGCACGGGCTCGGCGCCATCCTCCAGCTCCACGTCGGCACACCGGAGGAGAACGGCCCGGGCACCTGTCTGGACGCCGAGGCGCTGCCCCTGATCATCGACGCCGTCCACGCCCGCGGCTACCGGACCGTGGATCTGCGCACCCTGCTCGACACCTGAGCGGCGGCGGCCGGGCGGATCAGCCGGCCTCCGACCAGCGGCCGGCGATCGCGGAGCCGAGGCTGCCGAAGCAGGCGTCGACGGTGCCGAGCAGGGTGTCCAGGTCCCGGGTGCCGCTCGCCTGCCAGGAGCGGACGGCGACCGTCATGGCCGCGGCGTGCACGGAGACCAGGAGCTGGGGGCGCGGGTCGGCCGGGTCCCCGAGGTGCTCACGCGCGGCGAGGATCGTGGCGAGCGCGTCCTGGTGGGCCAGGAGGGCGTGGTGGAGGGAGGCGAGCAGACCCGGCGTGCGCGCGACCAGTTCCAGGACGGCGACGCACGTCGGCGTGCCGCGGTGGTCGGGAAGGGCCCGGGCCACCTCGCACAGGGCATGGCGGGTGGCTTCGCGCAGCGCGGTCAGCGGGGCCTCACCGGCGGGTCTGCGCACGAGTTCGTGCGCGGTCAGTGCGGCCATCTCCCGGAACACGGCGAGCAGGACGTCCTCCTTGCCGGTGAAATAGCGCAGCACCGTGCGTTTGGAGACGTCGACCGCGGCCGCGATGTCGTCCAGGGTGGTGCCCTCGAAGCCCCGGGAGCCGAACAGGTCGAGGGCGGCGTGGCGGAGCGCGTCGCGGGTCCTGAGCTTCTTGCGGTCGCGCAGTCCGGTGGAGGCGGCGGTGCGGCCTGCCGGGCTCGGGTGCATGCGGGGTTCCTCCTGGGCGGGACTGCGTACCGGTGGTGGCGGGTCGAGGGCCGCCCGAGGGCTGCCCGAGGATTCTGTCACCTGGTGCCATATGCTTCTGGGTGACATGACTGCCCGGCTCTCGGCGGGGCCGGTGACATTGATGCCGTCAGGAGCACGCGGGTCGGCCGGGACACGCCGGTCATAGCTTGGAGCTATGGGCCCATAGACCGCCACCGACTACCGCGGGCCCACCGGGTGGGCTTGTCTCGATCCGTCTGTCCGCGCTGCCTGGAGGAACGTCTCGCATGCCTCGTCCCATCCGTGTCGCAATAGTCGGCGCCGGTCCGGCCGGCATCTACGCCGCTGACGCGCTGCTGAAGTCCGACGCCGCACAGGACCCGGGGGTGTCCGTCGACCTGTTCGAACGGATGCCCGCGCCGTTCGGGCTGATCCGCTACGGCGTGGCGCCCGACCACCCGCGGATCAAGGGCATCGTCACCGCGCTGCACCAGGTGCTGGACAAGCCGCAGGTACGGCTCTTCGGCAACGTGGACTACCCGGGCGACATCACCCTGGACGACCTGCACCGCTTCTACGACGCGGTGGTCTTCGCCACGGGCGCGATGGCCGACCGGGCCCTGGACGTCCCCGGGATCAACCTGGACGGCTCCTTCGGCGCCGCGGACTTCGTCTCCTGGTACGACGGCCACCCGGACGTCCCGCGGACCTGGCCCCTGGAGGCCGAGAAGGTCGCCGTCCTGGGCGTGGGCAACGTGGCCCTGGACGTCGCCCGGATCCTGGCCAAGACCGCCGACGAGCTCCTGCCCACCGAGATACCGCCGAACGTCCACGCGGGCCTGCGGCAGAACAAGGCCGTCGAGGTCCACGTCTTCGGCCGCCGCGGCCCCGCGCAGGCCAAGTTCAGCCCGATGGAGCTGCGGGAACTCGACCACTCCCCGAACATCGAGGTCATCGTCGACCCCGAGGACATCGAGTACGACGAGGGCTCCATCGCCGAACGCCGCGGCAACCGGCACGCCGACATGGTCGCCTCCACCCTGGAGAAGTGGGCCATCCGCGACACCGGCACCCGCCCCCACCGGGTCCACCTGCACTTCTTCGAGTCCCCCGAGGAGATCCTCGGCGAGGACGGGCGCGTGGTCGGGCTGCGGACCGAACGCACCGAGCTCGACGGCACCGGCAACGTCCGCGGCACCGGCCGTTTCACCGACTGGGACGTCCAGGCCGTCTACCGGGCGGTCGGCTACTACTCGGACGAGCTGCCCAAGCTGCCCTTCGACCTGGCCTCCGGCACCGTCCCCAACCAGGCCGGCCGGGTGCTGGCCGCCGACAGCAGCCACGAGACCGCCGTCTACGTCACCGGCTGGATCAAGCGCGGCCCCGTCGGGCTCATCGGCCACACCAAGGGCGACGCCAACGAGACCGTCGCCTGCCTGCTCGACGACCACACCGCCGGCCGCCTCCCCGGCGCCACCGCACCGGAGCCGGACGCCGTCACGGCCTTCCTGGAGGAGCGCGGCGTCCGCTACACCACCCGGGACGGCTGGTACCGGCTCGACGCCCACGAGCGGGCCCTGGGCGCGGCGGAGGACCGCGAGCGCGTCAAGGTCGTCGAGCGGGAGGACATGCTCCGCCACAGCGGTAGCTGACCGGGTGCCGTCGGGACCGCCGGGGCGGGCGGAGCGCCCGTCCGGCGGCCCCGACGGGGCGGACTACCGTACGGCCGACCGGAGTTCGCCGATCCGGTGGACCGCCCCGGTGAAGGCGGCGCGGTCGAGCCGGCCGCCGTCCAGCGCCTCGGCGAGCGCGGCCGCCGCGTCGTCGCCCTGCTGGACGTCCCGGGCCGAGCAGAGCAGCAGGTCCATCCCGGCCTCGGCGGCGGCGATCGCCCGGGCGCCGGTGTCGCCGTACGGGGCGAGGGCGCCGGCCTCCAGGGCGTCGGTGACGGTGACGCCCCGGAAGCCGAGGCGTTCGCGCAGCTCGCCCTGGACCACGACCGGCGACAGGCCGGCCGGGCGCTCCCCGTCCAGCGCCGGGTAGACGGCCCAGGAGGCCATCACCAGCCGCACCCCGGCGGCGATCGCGGCCCGGTACGGCTCCTCACCGCGGGCGCGGAGGTCGGCGAGCGGGACGGGGAGGGTGACGGGCCGCTCGTCGGTGTTCTGGTCGCGGGCGGCGGAGCCGAGGCCGGGGAAGTGCTTGGCCGTGGCGGCGATCCGCAGACTCTGCTGGGCGGCGAGGAAGGCGCTTCCCAACTCGCCGACGGTGGCGGGGTCCTGGCCGTAGGAGCGCTCGAAGTGGTCGATGAAGTCGTCGGCGGTGTCGTAGACGTCGAGGACGGGTGCGAGGTTGACGTTCAGACCGGCGCCCGCGAGGTTGCTCCCGGCCCCGGTGCCCGAGCGGGCGGCCTCGGCGAGCGGGTCCGGCGCCAGGCCGGTCCGGCGGGCGGAGAGTTCGGGCGCCCCGGGCAGCCGGCGGATCTTTCCGCCCTCCTGGTCGGTCATCAGCAGCAGCGGCGCGGACCCCGGGGACTCCGCCGCGGCCCGCTTCAACTGGTCGACGGCGGAGTGGAGTTGTTCGGTTCCGGTGATGTTCTCGCCGAACAGGATCACCCCGGCCGCCCGGCCCTCGCGGATGGCCCGGAGCAGGGCGGGCGGCGGGACCGGGCCGGGGTAGGAGTAGACGATCCGCCGGCCGGCGAGCAGCCGGGACTCCGGTGTGGACATGGGCGTCGCCCTCTCGGTCGGGGCGGGCGACCACCGGGCCGCCCGATGGGGTGTCCACGCCGACCCGGCCAGGACCGGGAGCAGGGCGGTGAGCAGCACCGCGAGCGCCGCGGCACGGACGGTCCGCCGGAGCGACGGCATCGGGCCTCCCGGGGGTGGGGGTGGGGGGTCGGTGCGTCACGGTACCGAGACCGGTCCGGCCCCGGGCCGCGCAACGCGCCCGTCGGCGCCCCGCGTCACCCCACCCGCCGCCCCCGCCTCACCCCATCCGGCGCAGCAGCCGGCCGAGCACCGCGATGCCGTCCTCGATCCCGCCCGGTGCGCCCGCCGCGTAGCCGAGGACCAGCCCGGGCGGGTGCGGCAGCCGGGCGTGCCAGGACAGCGGCTGCACCTTCACCCCGTGGGCGAGGGCCGCCGCGGCGAGTTCGGTGTCGGAGCAGCGGAGGCCCGCCGGAAAGGTGAGCATCAGATGCAGCCCGGCCGCCGCGCCGTGGACGACCGCGCCCGGCAGGTGGGCGCCGATCGCCGCGATCATCGCGTCCCGGCGGCGGCGGTGGCGCCGGCGCAGCAGCCGCAGGTGCCGTTCCAGCTCGCCGGAGTCCATCAGCCGGGCCAGGACCAGCTGCGGCAGGACGGCGTTGCCGAGGTCCGCGAACCGCTTGGCCGCGACGACGGCCTCCCGGTACCGGGGCGGGACGAGCAGCCAGCCGGTGCGCAGGGCGGGCGCGAGCAGTTTGGAGACGCTGCCCGCGTAGCAGACCCGGTCGGGGAGGACGGCGCGCAGCGCGGGCACCGGGGGCCGGTCGTAGCGGTGCTCGGCGTCGTAGTCGTCCTCGACGACCAGGCCGCCCTCGCCGGCCCAGCGGATCAGTTCGCGCCGCCGCCCGCCGCCGAGCACCACGCCGGTCGGGTACTGGTGGGCCGGGGTGACCAGGACGGCGGGGGCGCCGGTGGCGCGCAGCGCGTCCACCCGGAGGCCTTCGGCGTCCACCGGTACGGGCGGGGTGGCGGTGAGCCAGTGGCCGAGGTGCTGGCGGGTGCCGAGCGAGCCCGGGTCCTCGACCGCGATCTCGGTGATGCCGCTGCCGCCGAGCACCTGGCCGAGCAGACCGAGCGCCTGGGCGGTGCCGGCGACGATCAGCACCTCGTCGGGGTCGGCCCGGATGCCGCGGTTGCGGGCCAGCCAGTGGGCGACGGCCCGGCGCAGCGCGGGGGTGCCGCACGGGTCGCCGTAGCCGAGGTCGTGGGGGCGGAGGCCGTCGAGGGCGGCGCGCTCGGCGCGCAGCCAGGCGGCGCGGGGGAAGGCGGCGAGGTCGGGCACGCCGGGCGAGAGGTCGATCCGGGCGGGGGCGGCGCGCAGCGCGTCGAAGGTCTCGGGGACGGGGTCGGCGTCGAACAGTGCGGCGGGTTCGCCCGGGTGCCACGACCGCCCGGGTGGCGGCGGGTCCGCGGCGTCCGTCGGGGCGGGCCGGGGCGGGGCGGGCGCGCCGACCACGACGGTGCCGCCCCTCCCCCGGCCGGCGACCTGGCCCTCCTCGGCGAGGCGCCGGTAGGCGTCGGTGACGACCCCCCGGGAGACCCGCAGCTCTCCGGCCAGTACCCGGCCGGCGGGCAGCCGGGTGCCGACCGGGAGGCGGCCGTCGGCGATCGCCTCCCGCAGCCGCCGGGCCAGCCAGTCGGCGAGCCCGCCGGGCGGGGCGTCGGCGGTGTCGAGCTGGAGGAAGTCGGAGGCGCCGGCCCTTTTGGACCTGTCAACGGCGCTCTCATTGGACCTGTTCACCGGTCCATTGTGCGGCCAGGGTGGGGGCATGACCACGGAGACGACGCACCGCACGGCGGTGCACGAGGACGTTCAGGACCACCGTCCCGGCTATGTGCACGGGTATTCGGTCACCGAGGCGCGGCGGCTCGGCGAACAGGCCGACACCCTGGCGGAGTTGCTGCACGCCGGTACGGCGTACCCGGCGGGCGGCCGGGTGCTGGAGGCGGGCTGCGGCGTCGGGGCGCAGACGGTGCACCTGCTGGCGTCCAGCCCGGGCGTGCGGCTGACGGCGGCGGACCTCTCGGCCGAGTCGCTCGCCCGGGCGCGCGAAGCGGTGGCGGCCCACGCGCCCGGCGCCCGGGTGGACTGGCACCACGGGGACCTGCACGACCTGCCGTTCGCGGACGGCTCCTTCGACCACGTCTTCGTCTGCTTCGTGCTGGAACACCTGGCGCGGCCGCAGGCCGCACTGGCCGCGCTGCGGCGGGTGCTGCGGCCGGGCGGCACGATCACGGTGGTCGAGGGCGACCACGGTTCGGCCTTCTTCCACCCGGACAGCGCCCCCGCCCGGGCGGTCGTGGACCAGCTGGTCCGGCTGCAGGCGGCGGCCGGCGGTGACGCTCTGCTCGGCCGGCGGCTGCACCCGCTGCTGGCGGACGCGGGCTTCCGGGACGTCGCCGTCGAGCCGCGTACCGTGTGCGCCGACGGGAGCCGCCCGGCGCTGGTCGAGGGCTTCACCCGGCGGACCTTCATCGCCATGGTCGAGTCGGTACGCGCCGACGCGCTCGCCGCCGGTCTCACCACGGCCGCCGCGTTCGACCGGGGGCTGGCCGATCTGCGCCGGACGGCGGAGCCCGGCGGAACGTTCCACTACACCTTCTTCAAGGCGGTCGCCGTGCGGCCCTGACGGGGGCGGCCCGTGCCGGGCGGACCGCCGTACGCGCGGGACTCGGCGCGTACGACGGTCCGCCCGGCCGGGCTCAGTGCTTCGTCGCGTCCTTGACCTTCTCGGCCGCCTGCTTGAGGTCGCTCTTCACCTGGGTGCCCTTGCCCTCGGCCTCCTTGGTCCGGTCACCGGTGACCTTGCCCGCGACCTCCTTGGCCTTGCCCCGGGCCTTCTCCGCGGCGTTGTGCAGCTTGTCGTCCGTACCCATCGCGGCGACTCCTCTCCGTGCCGGGCGGGCCGAGTGCCCGCCCAGCAGGCGCCTGCCCCGGATCGCCACGGCCATGCGGACGATTCCGGAGGAAAACCGGCGACATCGCCCCGGCGCCGCCGGCCGGGCGGGCCTCACGGCGCGAGCGCGCCCGCGATCCACCGCCGGGCCTCGGCGCCCGCCGCCGTCAGCTCCAGCTCTCCGGGCGCCGCCGCGGCCTGCACGACCAGGCCCTTGAGCACGGCGACCGCGACCACCGCGAACGCCTCCGGGTCCACTCCGGCCCGCACCTCCCCGGCCGCCGCGCCCTGGCGCACCACCGAGACCACCCAGAGCCGCATCCGCGCGTCGAGTTCGGCCACCGCGGGGGCCAGCTCCGACGCGCCCGCCAGTGCCTCGGCACCCAGCACCAGCAGCGCCCGCTGGAGGTCGGTCGGGTGCCGGGCCACCTCCAGCCAGGTCTCCGTGAAGCGCAACAGCTCCTCGACCGCGCCGCCGCCCGCCCGCTCGGGCACGGCCGAGGCCGTCGCGTCGGCGAGCACCACCTCCTGCAGCCGGGCCAGCAGGACGGCCTTCGAGCCGAAGTAGTGGGTGGCCAGGCCCCGGCTGAAGCCCGCGGCCTCGCCCACCCGCGCCAGCGTCACCCCGGCGCTGCCGTGCTCCGCGATCAGCCGGGCGGCCGCGGCGAGCAGCGCCGACTCGGCCGCGGCCCGACGCTGCGCCTGGGTCCGCCGACCGGACTGCCCCGACGCCTCGCGCGCCGCCGAACCGGTCTGCGGGCCGGCCATCGGGCCGGTCATCGGGCCGGCCGCGGACCCGGTCGGTGCGGTCCGAGCCGCCGAGGGCTCCCCGTGATTGTCCATACCCCCATGATAGAGTCGAACTTGCTTGTTGAACAACAAGTAAGTCTGCGGGTCGGCGACCCCCCTGCCGCCGCCCCGTCGGAAGGGAGATCCGGATGACCGCCACCGCAACGATGCTCGCCGGACGGCTCGACGTCGCCCAGGGCGCCTTCGCCCTGGAAGAGGTCCCCGTCCCCACTCCGGGCCCGGGCGAGGTCCTGATCAAGGTCGAGGCCGCCGGCGTCTGCCTGTCCGACGTCCACCTGATCGAGGGCATGCTCAAGCCCCTCTTCCTCAAGGGCGACAAGGTCACCCTCGGCCACGAGGTGGCCGGCACCGTCCACCTCCTCGGCGAGGGCGTCACCGGGGCCCGGGTCGGCGACCGGGTGCTGCTCCAGGCCGGCGAGACCCGCGACGGCGCCGTCCACACCCGCGGCGTCGACTACGACGGCGGCTGGGCCGAGTACGCGCTGGCGACCGTCGGCACCCTCGTCCCCATCCCGGACGACCTGCCGTTCGAGCAGGCGTGCTTCATCCCCGACGCGGTCTCCACCCCCTGGGCCGCCATCACCGGCACCGGCGCGGTGCGCCCCGCCGAGGCCGTCGGCGTCTGGGGCGTGGGCGGCCTCGGCGCCCACGGCGTCCAGTCGCTGCGGGCCATCGGCGCGTACCCGATCATCGCCGTCGACCCGCTGCCGGCCGCCCGCGACCGGGCCCTGGAATTCGGCGCCGACCTCGCCCTCGACCCGGCCGACCCGGACTTCGCCGCCACCGTGCGCACCGCCACGGGCGGTCGGGGCCTGGCCGCGGCGTTCGACTTCGCCGGGGTGGCACCGGTGCGCGAGCAGGCCATGGCCTCGCTGGGGGCGAACGGACGGCTGGTGCTGGTGGGCCTCACCGACAAGCCGCTGACGGTCACCAACGGCACCCTGCTGAGCTACCTCAAGCAGCAGATCCGCGGCCACTACGGCTCGGCACCCGAGGACGTCGTCGACCTGGTCGACCTGGTGCGCGGCGGGCGGCTGGAGTTCTCCCGCTCGGTGAGCGCGACCTTCCCCCTCTCCGACGCCGCCAAGGCCGTCGAGGCGCTGGAGAAGAAGGAGGGCAATCCGATCCGGCTGGTCCTCACGCCGTGATCCTCACGCCCCGGCAACGGGCGGGGCGCGCCGTCCGGACGGGCGCCCGTGCGGGGACTCCCCCGCGCGGGCGCCCGTCGCCGTCCCCGCACGGTTCGGACGCGGGGCGCCGCCGACCCGCCCTCACCGGTACGGACGGCGCCACCCGCGCGGCGACGGGCGGGTGACCGGCGGGCGGCGCGACAGCCGGAAGAATGGCCGCATGACGAGCCCTCAGCAGCAGCCGCGCGGCCTGACCTCCCTGATCCCCACCGGCCGGACCAGCAGTGCCGGTGACCGGGCCGCCGCCCAGCTGCTCCACCTGCGCGAGACCACCCTGCCCGCCCCGGTCGTCGCGGCCGCCGCCGAGCTCATCGCCGACCGCCTCGACGACCCGGACCCGGTCACCCGGGCCGCCGCCGCGGCCGTCCACACCCTCCTGACCGCCGCCCTGGAAACCACCACGCCGTCCCAGTGACGGGCCGCCCGGGCCGGGGCCGGGTCAGTGCGCGTCGTCCCCCAGCGCCGCGAGCAGCGTCCGCAGCGCGTCCACCAGCGCGTCGGTCCGCGCCGCGTCCAGACCGGCCAGGACGCGGCGTTCGGCGGAGAGATGGGCCGGCAGCGCCCGGTCGACCAGGGCGTGGCCCTCGGGGGTGAGGGCGACGTCCCGGCTGCGGCCGTCCGAGCCGCTGGGCGTACGGGTGACCAGACCCCGGGCCTCCAGCCGGTCGAGCCGCTGGGTGATGGCACCGGAGGTGACCATCGCGGACCGCATCAGGCCGGTGGGGGTCAGCCGGTAGGGCGGGCCGCTGCGGCGCAGCGTGGCGAGGACGTCGAAGGAGGCCGCGTCCAGGTCGTAGTCGGCGAAGTTCCGCTTCAGCTCCGCGTCCACCAGCCGGTAGAGCCGCTTGAGCCGGCCGATCACCTCCATCGGGGAGACGTCCAGGTCCGGGCGCTCCGCGCCCCACTGCTTCACCACTCGGTCCACGTGATCTGCCACCACTTCAGCCTAGAGGATTCCTTAGCGGTGAGATACCTCACACCACCCGATTGGACCCAGATGTGCCTTAGCGCTGAGATACATTGGCTTAGTGCTAAGGAATCGACTCGGAATCGTCCTGCTGACCGCCCTCGCCCCCGTCATCTGGGGCTCGACCTACCTCGTCACCACCGAACTGCTGCCGCCCGACCGCCCGCTGCTCGCCGGCGTGCTCCGGGCCCTGCCCGCCGGGCTGCTGCTCGTCGCCGTCACCCGCCGCCTGCCGAAGGGCAGTTGGTGGTGGCGCTCACTGATACTGGGCGCGCTCAACATCGGCGCGTTCTTCGCACTGCTCTTCATCGCCGCCTACCGCCTGCCCGGCGGGGTCGCGGCCACCGTCGGCGCCGTCCAGCCGCTGCTCGCCGCCGGACTCTCCGCCGGGCTGCTCGGCGAACGGCTCTCGCTGCGAACCGTCCTGTCCGGCATCGCCGGAGTGGCCGGGGTCAGCCTGCTGGTGCTGCGGGCCGGCGCCCGGCTCGACACCCTCGGGGTCGCCGCCGCGCTCGGCGGCGCGGTGGTGATGGCCACCGGCGTGGTCCTCGCCAAGCGGTGGACGTCACCGGCGCCGCTGCTCGCCACCACCGGCTGGCAGCTCACCGCGGGCGGCCTGCTGCCGCTCCCCGTCGCCCTCGCCGTGGAGGGTGCCCCGCCCTCCCACCTCACCGGCGCCAACCTGCTCGGCTACGGCTACCTCGGCCTGATCGGCGCGGCCGTGGCGTACGCGCTCTGGTTCCGGGGCATCCGGGCCCTGCCGCCGACCTCCGTGACCTTCCTCGGGCTGCTCAGCCCGGTGGTCGCCACCGCCCTCGGCTGGCTCGCCCTCGGCCAGGACCTCTCACCCGTCCAGGCCCTCGGCGCGCTGATCGTGCTCGGTTCACTGGTCGCCGCCCAGACCCAGCGCCCGCGCCCCGCACCGACCCCCGCACCGGCCCCTGCGGCAGCCGACGCGCCCGCACCGGCCCGCCTGGCCGAGCCCGCCTGAACCCCGCACCGCCCGGCTCAGCCCTCCTCACCCCCGGCGAGCGCACCGGCCGCTACCGGCTCGGCCGTGACGTACTCGTGGTGGACACCGAGGGCATTTCCATGGAGGACCTCGCCGTCGCCCTCCTCGACGAGGCCGAGCACCCCGTCCACCCGCACCCGCTTCACGGTGGCGTACTGAGGCCCGGGGGCTGCCCCCACCCCCGGACGGGGGACCTCCTGATGGTCCGTCGGGTGGCCGGCGGGCCAGGCTGGACCCGCCGGAGATCCACCGCCGCCGGGAGACGGCCCGACCTCACGGGGGAACCACCATGCCTCGTCCACCGAAGCGGACGCGCGAGCGGCCACCGGGCCGGACCGCCCGGGCCGGCCTGCTGCGGGCCGCCCTCCTCGCCGCACTGTCGGTGCTGCTCCTGGCACCGTCCGCCGCCTTCGGACAGCCACCCGCCTCGGCCGGCACCGGGAACGCGACGGCGGACGTGGCCGCCACCGACGTCCGGTTCACCGGCGCCGACGGCGTCACCCTGCACGGCACCGTGCTCGCCCCCGGCGGCACGGGCGGCGCACCGGGGCCCGCGCTGGTGATGGTGCCCGGGGCCGGACCCGGCGGCCGGGAGGAACTGCGCCCCGCCGCCGAGGCGTACGCGCGGCACGGCATCGTCACGCTGGTCTACGACAAGCGCACCGACGGGTACTCGATGACCCACCGCGACTACTCCCAGCTCGCCGACGACGCCCTCGCCGCACTCGCCGCGCTGCGCGAGCGGCCCGGCGTCGACCGGTCGCGGACCGGGGTGTGGGGGCTGTCGGAGGGTGCCTGGGTGGTCTCGCTGGCCGCCGGCCGCTCGTCGGACGTCGCGTTCGTGGTCACCGCCGGGGCGGTCGGCCTCAGCCCGCTGCGCCAGCAGGCCTGGGCGTACGGCGGCTACCTGCGCCACCACGGCGTGCACGGGTCGCTGCTCCCGGCCATGCAGCGGACCGCCGCCCGGGTGGTGGCGGGCGCCGGGCTCTTCCCCGAGGCGGACTACGACCCGGTGCCCGCCTGGACCGGGGTGCGCCAGCCGGTGCTGGCCGAATGGGGCACGCTCGACCGGGAGGCCGCGCCCCAGGAGAGCGCGGCGATCATCCGGGACGCGCTCGACCGGGGCGGCAACACCCACTACACCCTGCGCGCCGTCCCCGGCGTCCGGCACAACCTCAACCGCACCGCCGACGACGGCTTCGACCGCCCGTCCGACCTCCCGCCGGACTACGCCGACGCCGAGTCCGCCTGGATCCACCACCTGGCCGACGGGCCGCCCGCGATCAGCGTCGACGCGATGCCGCCGCAGGAGTACCGGAGCACGGCGCTCACCCCGCTCGCCGGCTACGAGGGGCCGTGGCTCCAGCTCGCGGCCGTCCTGGTGTGCGGCGTCGGCTTCGCCGGCTATCCGCTGACGGCGCTGGTCCGCCGCCTCCGGCCCGGAGGGCGGGCCGACGCCCCGCGCACCCCGTCGGCCCGCCCCGCCCGCTGGCTGGCCGGCGCCGGGCTGACGGCCCTGGCCGGCGGCCCGCTCTACCTCCTCTTCATGGTCGTCACGGCGGGCGCCCTCCCCGGCCCGGTCCTGCTCGGCCGACCGCTGCCCTGGCTCCTGCTCCAACTCGCCGCCGTCACCGCGGTGGTGGCCGCCACCGCGCTCGCCGTCAGGTTCGCCGCCACGCTCGCCGTCCGCCGACGGCGCATCCGCGGCGCCGGCGGCGGACCGGCCGCGGGCGCGTCCGTACCCGCCCGCGCCGAGCGGGTCCGGCTGGGCCTGCTGGCCGTCGCCGCCGTGGTGTTCGTCCCCTGGGCGCTCTACTGGGGCCTGCTGATCCCCTGACCGCCCGGGCCCGACTCCTGCGTACGGGACCTCGTCGACGGCTATCTGCTGACCGGCCGCACCCCGGCCCGTGACCTCATCTGCCCGTCGCCGCAAGGTGCCTGAGACCGGACGGAGCCGCTGCCCGCGGGCGGGACCGACGAGTGCCGGTCCCGCCCGCGGGCACTCGGGGCGGCCCGACCGCGGTCAGTGGGGTGCGTGATGGGTGTCGCCGACATGCTCACCGGTCTCGTGGTCGGGGAAGCTGACGGCCAGGGTGACGCGGTACTCGAAGACGTCGTCCCGGTGGCCCGGGACGCGGGCCCAGGCGAGTGAGTGGACCTCGGCCTCCGGGGCCTGGCGGCACCAGGCGGCGGCCTCCTCCAGCGCGCGGGCGGCCGAACGACCGGTGCACACCACCGCCGTGTACGCCGCGACCGACACGTCCCCGCCGCTCCGGCCGACGCGGGACACCGCCCGGACGGCGGCCGCGGCATGGGTCAGGTCGCGGGCCAGGTCGTCGATCACCCGAGGTGGCGCCGGCAGGACGGCAGGCCCCTCGGCGACGGTCTCCGGCAGGTTCGTGCTCACTGTCAGGGCCTCCATCCGCATGGTCAACGGGCACAGCATGCCGGGCCGCGATTCCTGGCATGACCACTTTCACCAGAACGTCACCCGCCCGGGGAGGCGATGGTGTAGAACCGGCCGCCCGCACACCCGTCCTGACCGTGCACGGCGGGTTCGGGGCGGCGCATCGGGCCAGGTCAGGGTCGGCGGCCGCAGGCGCCGCCGGGGAGCCCGGGCGGGCAGGTCTGTACCACCCCCGTGCCCCGAACCGCCCGTTCCGCCCCCGGGCACGCCCGGTTCACGTCCGTTACGCGCCCGGGCAACTCCCGTTGCAGGAACGGAAAATACCGGCCGACGGCAACCAGTAGCATCCTGACCGTCGCAGTCCGCCGAAGCGGCGGGCGCCACCGGAAGGAGTCCCCATGCAGGTCAACTCATCGATCCAGGAAGGCCGCCGGTACGGCTGGCTGCCCGCGCTGGCACTCGCGGCGGTCGCGGTGGCGGGGTGTTCCTCCTCGGGCGGCGGTGGTGCGGCGGCCGCGTCCGCGCCGGTGTCCACCCCACCCGCGACCACGGCCTCCGCACCCGTCACGCCCGCCACACCCGCCGCCGGAGCGGCGAACCCCGCACCGACCGCCGCACCGGCCGGCAAGCGGCCCGCCGACGCCTGCACGATGCTGACGTCCGCCCAGGTCGTCGCCGTCGTCGGGACCGCCGGACCGTTCAGGGGCACCCACCCCGACCCGGCGAGCGACGGCAGCGCGGTCTGGGGCTGCACCTGGGGATCCCGCCAGTCGTACGCCGCCATCAAGGAGACCGCGCCCGACACGCTCGCGCGGGTCAGGGCCGACAGCGACCTCGCGGTCACCACCGTGCCGGGGATCGGCCAGGAGGCCGTCGCCACCGCGTGGAAGAAGGACGGCACCCGGCCGATCCTGTACCTGGTGGCGGGCGGTCACACCTACTCCGTCGCGGTGGTCAAGGACCGCGGTCCGGGCGACGACGTCAACGCGCCCGCGGAGACCCTCGCCGAGGCCGCGCTGGCGACGACGCTCGCGGTGTCGCTCACCTCCTGACCGGGCGCGGGCCGCCGGCCCTGCGCCGGTTGCCCGGACCGACCACCGTGAACTGCCCGTTCACCGAACCGTGGGGCCCCGGACCGCCATCGGCCACCCTGTCCGCGTCAGATCGTCGTGATACTAATCATTCCGGAAACGAGCTCTGTCATGCACTGGCAGGCACGATGTTGACAGCCTGTCCGTTCTCGGGGAGTCCGGACGGCAACGGGGAGGGGCACCGCATGATGGCGAGGTTCGGCAGCGGACAGGGCGGCCGCAGGCTGCGACTGGGCAAGCGGGTGACAGGGACGGCAGCGGCGTTCACGGCGCTCGCCGCGCTGACCGGTTCTCAGGTGACGGGCCTCGGGCTCGTCCCGGTCGCGGCCGCCGACGCCGTGCCGCCCGTCACCGACCCGGCCACGCGGGGCTCCTCCTTCCCCGTGCCGCCCGGCACCGTGCTGCCCACGGCGTTCGGCACGCCCGGCACCGGCGGCCCGGTGGACGGCGGCGGCCCGCTGGCCCTGCCGCAGCCGCCCACCACCCTGCCGGGCGACCCGTCCGCCGGGCCGTTCCGTACCGGGCCCGCGCTGCCGGAGACCGTCTCCGCCGCCTACCACAAGGCCGAGGCCGCGCTCGCGCAGCGCTCGCCCGGCTGCCACCTGCCGTGGCAACTGCTGGCCGCGATCGGCGAGGTCGAGTCCGGCCAGGCCGACCGGGGCCGGGTGGACGCCGCCGGGACGACCTACCGCGCCATCCTCGGCCCGGTGCTCGACGGCAACGGCTTCGCCGCGATCGCCGACACCGACGGCGGCCGCTACGACGGCGACAGCCGCTGGGACCGGGCCGTCGGCCCGATGCAGTTCATCCCCTCCACCTGGGCGGTCTGGGGCGTGGACGCCAACGGTGACGGCAAGGCCGACCCCAACAACATCTTCGACGCCGCCGAGGCCGCCGGGCGCTACCTCTGCGCCGGCGGGCGGAACCTCTCCGACCCGGCGCAGCTCGACCGGGCCATCCTCAGCTACAACAACTCGGGCGAGTACCTTCGGACCGTCAAGAACTGGATGGCCCACTTCGGCAGCGGCACCACGACCACCACCCCGGACCTCCCGGCCGCCGCCACCCCGCCGACGACCGCCCCGACGACCACGCCGACGCCGGTGCAGCCTCTGCCGAAGCCCTCGTCGAGCGCCGAGCCGCCGGTCACCCAGCCGTCGCCGTCCGGAAGCCCGTCCCCCACCACAACTCCCACGACGGTGCCCACCACGACGCCCGGCACCACGCCGACGGGGACGCCGACCGGGACGCCCACGCCCACCGGGTCGCCCTCGCCGTCCGCCACGGCGACCCCGACCCCGAGCGCGACGCCCACCGCCACGCCCACCGGCACCCCGACCGAGTGCCCCACCACCACGCCCACGGCGGCCCCCTCCGGCACCCCGACCACGGGCCCGAGCCCGTCGGCGTCCGCCTCGGCCACCGCGACGCCCACCGCTCCCGGCTGCGCGACCGCCACCCCCGAGCCGACCTCCTCGGTCTCGGCGACCACGTCCGCGCCGACGGCCGCCGCCACCCCGACCGCCGGGCTCTCCCCCTCGCCCACCGCCCGCTGACCCCGCCGGCGCCGCCTCAGCCGTCCGCCTCCACCTCGTCGTCCTCGTCGTCGTAGCAGAGGCCGGCCTCCCGCTCCTGCTGCTCCTGCACCTTGAACGGGACGTCCGGGTCCCAGTCCGAGGTGCGGGGCAGTTCGGGTCCGTCGGGGCCGAGGCGGACGACCGGTTCGACGCGGACCAGCTGGAACCGGCGGTCGGCGGCCTCGACGCTGTTCCCGCGTTCGGCGTCGAGGCGGTCGGCCGCCTCGGCGTACCGGGCGCGCTCGTCCTCCGTCAGGTGCGGCAGCAGGCTCGGCGCGAACTCGCGCAGATACGCGGCGAGGCTGTCGCGGGCGGCCTGCGGGGTCTCGCAGGCGTTGGTCATCGGCCCCCAGCGGCCGTCCTCGTACTCGGCGACGGCGCAGTGCACCGGCAGCACGAACACATTGGGGTACAGGTACGAGGCGAGCCGGGCCTCGGCCCGGACGTCCTCGGGAATGCCGTGGCCGGTCGGCACCAGGGACATCATGTCCAGCCGGAGGATGCCGTCCACCAGCGTGACGTCGGCGGCCGGGTCGATGACGAACCCGTTGACGCGGGAGAGCGCCTTGTACCCCTGGCCGACCGGGGCTGGGTCCGGATCGGTGGGACGCGGCGGTTCGACGCCCTCGGGGCCCCCGCGCAGGACCTGTTCCGCGCGGAAGATCCGGTACTGTCGCCCGGCGACGGCCAGTTCGTCGAGTCGCTCCCACTCCAGCCGCTGGTACCCGGCGGTGTAGGCGGCCCGTTCCTCGTCGGTGATCTCCCAGGTGGCGGCGCCCCACTGGCCGGGCTCGGCGAGCGCCCAGCAGCGGAAGACATGGCCGAGGTCGTCCCGGGCCGTCTGCGGGGTGGTCGAGCGGAACCCGAGGATCCGCCAGGCCCCCTCCTCGGTGCGTTCCAGGCAGCCGAAGACGGGTGGCATCATCAGCAGATTCGGGTACCGCTCGCGGGCCGCCCAGGCTTCCAGGCCCGCCACCGCGGAGACCGGGTCGTCGGTGTGGGCGATCCGAACGGTGAGGTGGTCCGGCAACTGCACAGCGTCATCATCCATGCCGCCAGTGTTAGCGGACGCCGTCGGCGGACCGCAGCCCGTTCACCGAAGTCCACCCGACCCGGGAATCCCTGAGGGACCGTCGGGCGCCGGCCCGGCTCGCCTCCCCCGGACACCCGGACCCGGCGCGTCAGCGGTTCGTCGCGCCGGGTCCGGGGGTCGTCGCACGGATTCCCACGTCGCCCCGGGAGGCCGTGGACGGCGTGCGTGCAGTGCGTGCAGTGCGTGCAGTGCGCAGGGTATGTGCAGTGCGCGGAGTCCGCCCTGTCCGGTCAGTGCCTGCGCCAGAGCGTCCAGCCCTGCTTCCGGTCGAACTTCTCGACGTACCACTCGGCGGGGTGGTTCGGCCAGTACGAGTCCGGCTCCTTGCCCTCGGCGGGCGGCGGGGTGACGACTGCGGTCGCCTCCGCCGGAATCGACTGCCAGCGCGGGTCGCGGGACCAGACCCGGCCCTGGTAGACCTCGAAGGCCTGCGTCCCCCGCAGGGCCCAGTCGATGTCCCAGGCGAACACCACGTTGTCCCCGGGCTTGATCCCGGTGCTCTTGGTGAACCCGGTCGCCGAGCCCTTGCGGGCCTTCCAGTGGGGGTAGCTGAGCTGCTCGGTGATGGTGGCGGTGGCGAACCCGGCGAAGAGCGCGAGCGAGATGCCGACCGCCCAGAGCACCCGGCGGCCGCCGGCCAGCAGCAGCA
>NZ_JBFBIL010000035.1:0-86595 GCF_040685575.1 Kitasatospora sp. NPDC088351
GAGATCAACGCAGTGGCTGCCACCCTCAACAGCAGACCACGCAGGACCCTCGACTGGAGAACTCCTGCCGAATCCCTCGCCGATCAGCTAATGTCACCGGTCAGAGCCGGTGTTGCAACGACTGGTTGAATCCGCCTTCGCTGCCGCGGTCCGTGTGGAAGACGCAGCCGCGCTCCAGGCCGCCTCGGCCGGCGGCCATCCGCAGCGCGGCCACCGGCAGCTCGGCGCGGTGGTGGTCGGCCATCGCGTAGCCGACAACCTCGCGGGTGGCAGGGCCGATCGCGGTGGCCGGGTAGAGCCAGCCCTCCTCGGCCGGCAGGAAGGTCATGTCGCCGACCAGTCGCACTCCGGGACGGGGCGCGGTGAAGTCGCGCCCTATCAGGTCCGGGGCGAAGACGGGCTTGCGGGCCTGGCGGGTCAGGCAGCGGCGCCAGCGACGGGTGATACCCGTGATCCCGCGCTCGCGCGTGATCCGCTCCACCTTCTTCCGGTTGACCGCTCGGCCCTGGCGCCGTAGTTCCGCGTGGACGCGCGGGACGCCGTAGGCGCCCTTGGACGACAGGTGGATCACCGCGATCTCGGCGGCGAGCAGGTCCTCGGCCCGCTGGCGGGCGCGACGGGCCTGCTCGCCGGCCCGCCGGTCGCAGAACGAGGACCGGGCGATGCCCAGGACACGGCAGATCCGCTTGACGCCCCAGGCGCCATGGTGATCCTCAACGAAACGGAAGCGGATCACCGTGTCGTCTCGGCCGCGAAATAGGCGGCTGCCTTGCGCAGGACCTCGATCGTCCTCTGCTGCTCGACCGTCTGCCGCCGAAGCCGGGTGAGCTCCTCGCGCTCGGCACTGGTCAGCTCGCCCGGCCGGCCCTCGCCACGGTCGGTGCGGTCCTGCTTGACCCAGCCCCGTAGTCCCTCCGGGCTGACCCCCAGCTCACGGGCGATCTCGGTGACGTTCCGGTGCGGAGAGGACCGGACGAGCGCGACCGCGTCCCGCTTGAACTCCGCCGTGTACCGCTTACTCATGTTGCTGTTGGTTCCCACCTGAAACTGCTTCCTCCGGGCTCACATGTCCCAGTGTCCAGGTGTCCGAGCCGAGGGTGGAACTTCAAGCGCTGGTTCGCACTGCTGACGGACAAGCAACTCCGGCGTGGAGTCCACAAGTCCGTCCAGGCCCTGGAGAAGGACATCCGGGCCTGGATCAAGACCTGGAACGAGGCCCCCCGCCCGTTCACCTGGACCAAGACCGCCGACGAAATCCTCGAACGACTCGCCTCATATCTTGAACGAATTCCTGGTGCAGGACACTAGATTACATGTGTCACTCCTGAAATCCAGGAGTAAGTAGCAGAATCCCCCACGCTCGTCTTCGAGGTGGAAGCACCGCGTTGACCTGCTGAACTGCACCTCTGCCACCCGCGCGGTCCCCTCACGAACCCGCACGGACTCCACTTGGCCTCGCGGGCGTAGGCCAGGGCGACCGGGATCTTGAAGACGGAGGCGAGGACGACCGGCGTGTCCTCGTCGAGTCCGAGGGCGGCGGGGCCGTTGATGTCGCGGGCGAAGACGTGGCCCCGGACGCCGGCCTCCTCGAAGACGGCCCGCAGGGCGGGGCGAGCGGTGTTCATCGGGTGGTCCATTCGTTCGACACGGTGACCTCGGCGAGCAGTTCGGGGATCGGTGAGACGCCGAGGCCCGGCCCCCGGGGGACGTCCAGGTGGCCGTCGCGGAGGACGAAGGGCTCGGTGATGTCCGTGCGGTAGTAGCGGCCGGAGGCGGAGGTGTCGCCGGGGAGGGTGAAGCCGGGCAGGGCGGCGAGCGCGACGTTGGCGGCCCGGCCGAGGCCGGTCTCCAGCATGCCGCCGCACCAGACGGGCACCCCGTGCGCGGCGCTCACGTCGTGGATCCGCCGGGCCTCCAGGTAGCCGCCGACCCGGCCGGGCTTGACGTTGACGACCGAGCAGGCGCCCAGGGCGAGGGCGTCGGCGGCCGAGCGGGCGGAGACGATCGACTCGTCCAGGCAGATGGGGGTGCGCAGCTGCCGGGCGAGCCGGGCGTGGCCGCGCACGTCCTCCTCGTCGAGCGGCTGCTCGATCAGCAGCAGGCCGAACTCGTCGAGCCGGGCGAGGTGTTGTGCGTCGGCCACGGTGTACGCGGTGTTGGCGTCGACCTGGAGCGGTATGCCGTCGCCGAAGCGTTCGCGCACGGCGCGGACGGGCTCGATGTCCCAGCCGGGCTCGATCTTCAGCTTGATCCGCAGGTAGCCCTGGGCGAGGTAGCCCTCGACGGCGTCGAGCAGGGCGGGGATGTCGTCCATGATGCCCACCGAGACCCCGGCCGGGACGCGGTCGGCGGTGGCGCCGAGCCATTCGGCGAAGGAGATCGAGCGGGCCCGCAGCCAGGCGTCCAGGACGGCCGTCTCCAGGGCGGCCTTGGCCATCCGGTGGCCCTTGAAGGCGGCGAGGGCGGGGGCGACCGTCCAGGGGTCGAGGTGCGGCTGGGCGAACAGGGCGGGCAGCAGGTGACGGCGGAGCACGTCGGCGGCGGCCTCGGTGTACTCCGAGGAGTAGACCGGGTCGGTCATCGTGACGCATTCGCCCCAGCCCTCGCCCTCGGTGGTCTCCAGCCGCAGCAGCAGGAGTTCACGGGTGGTCTGGGTGCCGAACGACGTGCGGAACGGCGACACCAGTGGCATCGCGATCCGGCGCAGTTCCACTCCGACGGGCTTCATGCTCTGTTCTCCTGACGTCGTTCGATGAGGTACCGGCCGTCCCGGGCGAAGCCGGTGACGGTGTGCCGGCCGTCGTCCATCAGGCCGCCGAGGACGTCGCGCAGGGCGCGGCGCCACTCCCCCGCGGCCTTGGGGTCGGTCTGTCTGAGCGCCTCGATGTCGGGCGGGACGCGGACCAGGACGGTGCCGTCGCGGGCGCCGCCGGGCAGCCGCCGGGCGACGGGGCGGCCGTCAGGACGGAGGTCGAGGGCGACCGCCGCGGGCGGGCGCAGCGCGGCGGGGTCGACGGTGCGCGGGTGGCCCTCGCAGGCCAGGGCGGCCCGCTCGCCGGCGAGGTCCCAGCGGACGAGCAGCCGGTCCGAGTCGGCGCCCGCGTTGACGCCGTCGCGCATCGCGCCGTAGAAGTTGGCGAGGTACTCGGCGGGCACCGCGCCCAGTTTGGCGAGGTTGAAGTAGGCGTTGCGGCTGACCAGCGGGTCGTAGGTCCAGGTGACGGTGGTGATGCCGCGCTCCAGCGACCAGGCGCGCTGGTGGAGTTTGACGGCGTAGCCGACGCTGCGGCCCCGGACGTCGTCGACGACGGCGGCGATGTGCGAGTGGAGGCCGACGGCGGCGAGCATGCCGAGGCAGGTGCCGATCATCCGGCCGTTCCGGTGGACGCCGACGACGTAGCTGCCGGAGTGGGCGAAGACCAGCAGCAGTTCGGGGGTCATCATCGGGTTGCCCGGTTCGGGCCGCCAGACCCGGTGGAGCAGGTCGCAGGCCTCGCGCATGGCGTCGAGGCCGTGCAGTTCGCCGATGGTGACACCGCTGCCGAGCGCGGCCCGCTCGGCGGCCCGGCGCGCGCCGCGCAGGAGGTCGGCCGGCCCCGGGGGCCGGACGGGGTGCGGGGCCGGGTGCGGGGCCGGGTGCGGGGCGGTCATGCCGGCCGTCCGCGCAGCTCGTCGACCAGGGCCGCCAGCAGGGCGGCCCGGCGCGGGAGTTCGGCGATGATCACGTGTTCGTGGTCGGCGTGGGCGCCGCCGCCGACGGCGCCGAGCCCGTCCAGGGTCGGGGTGCCGACACCGGCGGTGATGTTGCCGTCCGAGCCGCCGCCGACGGCCGCGCCGCGCAGCGGCCCGAGGCCGAGGGCGTCGTTCAGCCGCTGGGCGCGGGCGAACAGCCCGGCCGAGGAGTCGGCGGGGAGCGGGGGCCGGTCGGGCCCGCCGGAGAGGGCGAGCGCAGCGCCCTTCAGGGTGGGGGCGAGTCCGTGCAGGGCGGTGTCGACCCGCTGCTGCTCGGCGGCGGTCCGGGCGCGGACGTCGATCCGCAGCAGCGCCGTGTCCGGCACCGTGTTGCGGGTGGTCCCTGCGGTGGCGACGGTCGGGGTGACGGTGGTGCCGGCGTCCGGATCGGCGAGGGCGGCCAGGGCGAGGACCTGGCGGGCGAGTTCGGTGGTCGCGTTGATGCCGCGCTCGGGCTCCAGCCCGGCGTGCGCGGCGCGGCCGGTGATCGCCAGGTCGTAGAGGGAGGCGCCCTTGCGCTCGGTCTTCAGGGCGCCGTCCTCGGCGGCCTCCAGGACCAGGACGGCGCGGGTGCGCCGGGCCTCGGCCTCGATGAGGGCGCGGGAGTCGGCGGAGCCGGTCTCCTCGTCACTGGTCACCAGGACGGTGACGCCGTCGAGGTCGTCGAGGGTGGCCAGGGCGTGGAAGAGCTGCACCAGTCCGGCCTTCATGTCGAAGCAGCCGGGGCCGGTGAGCCTGCCGTCGGTGACGCCGAAGGGGTGGGTGGCCAGGGAGCCGACCGGCCAGACGGTGTCGAGGTGGCCCAGCAGCAGGACGCCGTCGCCGGCGCCGAAGCGCCAGCGCAGCTGCGGGCGGCCGGCGGTCTCCAGCCGTTCCGGGGCCCGGCCGGTGAGGCGGGTGCCGAGCTCGGCGACGAGGTCCGCGCAGCGGGCGACGGCGGCCCGGTCGGCGGTCGGGGACTCGGCGGTGACGAGCGCCTCGATGTCGGCGACCAGCTCGGGCAGCCGGGCCTCCAGCCGGGCGACGGCCGAGGGGTCGGCCGAGTGCCGGGAGGCGGTGTGCGGGGGTGTCGTGGTCGGCGGCATGTCAGCTCACCTTCGGGTTGGCCCGGCCGCCGTGGTGCAGATAGCGCGAGCCGTCGGCGAGGGTGTAGAAGACGACCGGGAACCAGCCGGCCGCGCCGTCGCGCTGGACGACGAAGGTGCCGGGCTCCAGCGGGCGCATCGGGTGCTCCTGCTCCGGCTGCTCGACCAGGTCGGCCAGTTCGCCGGTGAAGCGGCTGACCATGATCAGCTCGCCGCCTCGTTCGAGGATCTCGATCTGCGAGGAGGCGCGCTCGTAGACGCCGGTGATGGCGGCCGGGTCCGTCGCCACCGGGCCCTCGGCGGGCCGGATCGGGCCGGGCATGGTCACGTCGGCGAGTTCGGCGGTGATCTCCCGGAACAGGTCCTCGTACAGGTCCCTGGTGCTGCCGCCGTTGGTGAGCAGGCAGATCGCGAGCCGCTCGCCGGGCAGGACGCGCAGGAAGGCGCTCTGGCCGATGGTGCCGCCGTCGTGCGCGTACACCGGGCGCCCGTCCCACTCGGCGAGGATCCAGCCGAGGCCCCAGGCGTGGCCGAACAGGTGCCGGTCGGGCAGTTCGACCTGCGGGGTCTGCATGGCGCGGACGGACTCGGCGCTCAGCAGCCGGGTGCCGTCCTCGGTGACGCCCTCGGCGAGGTGGAGGCGGGCGAAGGCCAGCACATCGCTCGCGGTGGCGCAGATCAGGCCGGCCGGGCCGGCGGAGCGCATCAGCGACCAGTGCGCGGCGACCTTGAGCGGGTCACCGAGGTGTCCGGCGGCGGCGCGGTGGCGCAGCACCTCCTCGGGCAGGGTCGCGGTGTGGGTCAGGCCGAGCGGGCGGAAGAGGCGGGCGCGCATCAGCTCGTCCCACTGGACGCCGGTGACCCGCTCCAGGACGCGGCCGAGCAGCGAGAACCCGGCGTTGCAGTAGGACATGGTCGCGCCGAGCGGGTGGTTGACGGAGACGTCGGCGAGCAGTTCGGTGTACTTCTCCAGGCAGTCGTCGCCCCGGCCGGTGTCGGCGAAGAAGTCGCCGTCGATGCCGCTGGTGTGGGTGACCAGGTGGCGCAGGGTCACGTTCTGGGTCAGGTGTTCGTCGGCGAGCCGGAGTTCGGGCAGGACCTTGACGATCGGGCTGTCCAGGTCGAGCACGCCCTCCTCGACCAGGGCCATCGCGACCGTGGTCGTCCACACCTTGGAGATCGAGCCGATCTGCCAGAGGGTGTCGGTGGTCGCCTCGATCCGGGCGTCGGCGTTGGCGAAGCCGGTGGCGGCCTCGATCTGCCGGCCGTGGTGCCAGATGGCCAGGCTCGCGCCGGGCACCGAGTGGCGGGCGGCCAGTTCGGCGAGGCGGCCGGCCCAGTGGGCGGTGTCGAGCGAGCGGTTCCGGGGTGCGGTCATGGTGCGGCTCCTGTTCGCGGTGGGATCGGGAGGTGGTGCGTGGTGGGGCGAGTGGTGCGGTCAGCGGGCGGTGTGCTCGGTGACCCAGTCGACGAGGCGGCGGCTGTAGTCGACGCGGTGCGAGGGGCGTCCGGCGAGGATGAACAGGTGCGAGCCCCCGGGGTAACAGACCATCCGGACCGGGACGCCCCTGGTCCGCAGCGCGTGGAACCACTGCTCGGCCTGGCCGGCGGGGCAGGTGTCGTCGGCGGCGCCGTGCAGGATCAGCGTGGGCGCCCGGACGCCGTCGACGTGGGTGAGCGGGGAGAGTTCCCGCTGCCGGGCGGCGTCGGCGATTTCGGCATGACCGATCTCGTGGCCCTCGTCGGAGGTGGCGGCCAGGGCGGGCAGGTCGGCGATCAGGCCGCCGGGGACGACGGCGGCGAAGACGTCGCTGCGGGCGGAGAGCCAGCAGCTGAGGTAGCCGCCGTAGCTGTAGCCGGTGAGCGCGATCCGCCCGGGGTCGGCGAGGCCCTCGGCGACGAGGGCGGCGACGGGTTGCAGCACGTCCTGCTCGTCGCTCTCGCCCCAGGCGTCGAGGGCGGCGGTGAAGAAGTCCTCGCCGTAGCCGTCGCTGCCACGGATGTTGAGGGTGAGGACGGTCCAGCCCCGGCTGACGAGTTCCTGGTGGTAGAGGTGGATGGGGGTGGCGTGCGGGGCCCAGGCGTTGTGCGGGCCGCCGTGGAGGTCGACGAGCAGCGGGCCGGGGGCGGGGGCCTGTGGGTCGCGGGTGATCAGGCCGTGCACCCGGGTGCCGTCCGCGATGGTGAACTCCCGTTCGGTGACGGGGTGCAGGGTCACCTCGGGGAGGGCCTGGGCCATGTGCGCGGTGAGCCGGGTGAGTTCGCCGGTGGCGAGGTCGAGCAGGTCGATCTCGCCGAAGGAGGAGCGGTCGGCGACGGCGAGCGCGGCCCTGCCGCCCGCTCCGGCCCGGGCGGCGACGGAGCAGCCGGACACACCGCTGCCGGGCGGCAGCGGAAGTTCGACGATCTCACCGAAGCCGAAGCCGGGGCCGGAGCCGTCGCCGGGGCCCAGCCCGTACAGCCGGGTGGCGCCCCGGTCGCGGGCGCAGAAGACGATCTGCCCGCCCTTCTCGCCGTGGAACTGCGGCAGGGCGCCCGGGTAGCCGGGCCCTCCGGGCATCACGTTCCGGTCCAGGGCGGTGGTGAGCGCGGTGGGCGCCGAGCCGTCGAGCGGCTGGCGCAGCAGCGCGTCATGACCGGTGGCGAGGGTGGTGCGGCCGGCCAGCAGCAGCGCGTCGCCCGCCGGGTACCAGTCGACGGTCCGGATCAGGCCGCCGGCCGGTCCGACCGGCCGCGGGACGGCGTCCTCCTCTTCTGCCCCGACGAGGAAGGCCCCGACGGCTCCGGTGAGATCGGCGTCCGGGCCGACCGCCGCCGGGAAGGCCAGCCGGGTGCCGTCGGGCGACCAGGCGGGCAGACCGGTGATCCGGACGTCGCCACCGGTCACCCGGGTGGTGCGGCCCGAGTCCACCTCCACCACGAACAGATGGGTGCGCTGCGGGCCCAGCAGGCCCTCGCCGTCGGCCTTGCCGAGGCGGTCGACGACCAGCGGTTCCGCCGGGCCCGGGCGGCCGACGACGGCGGCGAAGGCGATCCGGCCGCCGTCCGGGCTCCAGACCGGGAGGCCGGCGCCGTGCTCGCGGTAGGTGAGCGGCCGGGCCTCGCCGCCGTCGGCGGGGAGCAGGTGGAGCTGTCCGGCGCGCAGGAACGCCAGGGCGGTGCCGTCCGGCGACCACTGCGGCGCGCTGTCGGCGGGCCCGTGGGTGAGCCGCCGGGGGGCGGCCGGTCCGCCGGTGGCGGGGACGAGCCAGAGCGAGCTCACCGGGCGGTCGTGCTCGGCGTCCTGGGTGGTCAGGGTGTAGGCGACCTGCCCGCCGTCGGGGGCGAGGGCCGGCTGGCCCGGGACGGCGAACCGGTACAGGTCCTCGACGATCAGTGGCCTGGTCGTGGTCACGGGGTCCTACCTTCTTGATCGGGTCGAGCGAGCCGTTCGTGGGGTTTGGCTCACCCAGGGGTGTCGGGTGTGGCTTTCACGGGGTTGCCATCGGTGGCTCAGGAGGCTTGGCCGCAGTGGTGACTTGTTCGCGGGGTCGGCGATGTGGTGGTACTCGGCGGCGACGTCCGAGGCGGTGAGCGGGGCACCGTCCTCACAGGTGACGCCCTCGCGGAGGGTGAACCGCGCGGTGCCGCCCTCGACCGACCAGGTCTCGGCCACCCCGGGCGCCATCGAGCCGTCCGCGGCGCTGTGCACCAGGGGGCCGTCGACGACACGGCCCCCGCCGCGGCCACGGCGGCGGTACAGGCTGCCCGCCGCCGCCCGGTGGCCCTCCTTCGTGGGGTCATGCTGTCTCTCCTTGCTGGCCGTCCACCGGCCGGTCGAGGGCCGGGCGGTGGGTGGGGGGTGGCCGGGCGGTGGGGACGGACGCGCGGGACGGCCCGGCTCAGGTGCCGTCCGGCGGGTGGGTGGGGCGAGTGGACGAGTTGATGAACAGTAGGCAGCGGCCGCCGGGCCGGTGATGGTCGCGGGGAACGAAAAACCCGGCGGCACATGGTGCCCCCGTCCGAAGACGGACCCACCGGGCGAAGGCCGGGCCACCCGGCACCCCGACCGGGCAGCGCGGCGGGCACCGGGACCAGCGCGGTCGGCAGGAGGCGGACGGCGTGCGGGAGTTCGGAGAAGATCTTGTCCGATCGCTTCGCGTCCCCGAGAATGCCGATGGCCGGGGAACCTGTTCCCGCACGAAGAACGCGCGAGAAGAGGCAGGGATGACATCCGCAGGCCATGAAGCGGCTGCGGGAGGAGCGTTCACCCTCGGGTTCGGGATCCTGGCCACGGTCCTGGGCGGCCTGCTCGTCATGGACTTCCGCGGTTTCGCCCGGTGGTTCCTGCGCGGCACCGAGGCATCGAGCGCGGGCCCGCGGCGCCTCCCGCCGTGGCGACGGCGGCCCGAACGCCCGGAGCGAGCGGGCATGCTGCCGCTGGTCCGCGTGGTCGGGGGGATCTTCGCCGCCGCCGGCCTCGTGATGCTGGTGCTCGGGATCGTCCTGCTCTCCGGTGGCGAGGCCGGCGCCCCGTTCACCCGGGACGACCGGTTCAGCGGCCCCGTGGCGTTCGTCTACCCGGTGATGGCGGCGGTCTGGTTGCGCCAGTTCTGGCGCCCCGGCGGCCTCCTCGCCACCACCTGGAACACGGCGGGCCCCGGCCGGCACATCCTCCCGGTCCTCAGTACCGCGGCCGCCACCGGCACCGCCGCCGCCTGCTGGCAGGGCTACGTCCTGCTCGGTTCCATGGCGCTCACGGCCCTGGGGCTGAGCACGGTGGCCATGATGTTCTCGCGGACGCGCCGCGACGACGGCCAGGACCCGACGGTCGACGGGCCGCCGACGGCGAGTTCGAACAGCGCCCGGTAGGACGCCCGGCGCTCGGTCGGCCGACCGTCGACGCGGCGGGTCGACCGCCCGGCCGCACCGACGGGCGCGTTCGCCGGCCCGGTGGTCCACCCGTCACCCGGGTCCGGCGGCGTCCGGGCGGCCGTGCCCGCGAACGCCCGGCCGCCGCCTCATCGGATCCGGGCCGACGGACCCCGGCCGCGGACGGCTCGCGGGGCGATCGCCTCGGCGGGCGGCGATCCGGGCCCGCCACCGCCCGACGCGCCGCCGACCACCGCGCCGGCCGACGCGGTCGCGCCGCGCGGACGCGGGCGCGGTCGCGTCGCGACGCTCGCCCGCAGGGTCAGCACGATCTCTCCGTCGAATCCCTCGGTGAGCGCGCGGGCCAGTTCGGCGGCCCCGTCGGGCCCGGCGCCGAGGGCGACGGCGGGCAGCCGGTCGGGGGCGCTGAGGTCCTGCGCCTGGGCGCCCCAGCGGGCCGCGTCGCCCCGCTCCCCCTCGGCGGCGTAGTGGACGGCGAGGCAGTGGACGGCCAGCGGGTCGCCGAACTGCGCGGCGATCCGCCACCAGAAGACGGCGTCGGCCGGACGGCCCATGCCGTAGAGCAGGCAGCCCAGGGTGCGGAACGCCGCCTTGTCGGCCAGCTCCAGGTCGAGGGCGAGTTCGCCGACCTCCGCCGCCCCCGCGACGCCGCCGCACAAGTGGCGCAGATCGCGCCGCAGTTCGGCCCGCCCGCCGACGGTCAGCGCCCCGGCGGCCAGGCTCTCGGCGCGCTGGCGTGGCAGGTGTCCGTCCCGGGCCGCCGGGAGCGCCTGCCGCCGGGCGGCCGCCGGGGGGCGTTCGGTGCGGCCGGTGGTCCGCGCGGCGGCCGGGCGCGCACCGGTGGTGAGGAGCTCGGCCAGCCGCCGGGTGAAGGACACCGGGTCGTGGTTGCCGAAGTCCCGTTCGAGTCCGTCGGCGTCGGCGCGGAGCAGCTCCGTCAGGTTCATCCCGGCCGCCTCTCCCCGCCGTCGCGGGCGCCCTCGCCGGCGCCCTCGTGGTCGAGCAGGTACTCGAGGTGGCGGCGGCCGAGGCTGTAGTAGGTCCGGGCGGTGGTGTGCGCGATGCCGACCGCCCGGCCGATGTCCGGGTAGGAGAGGCCGGCCTGGCGCAGCCGGACCACGTCCGCCTGGACCGGCGCGGCCCGGGCGAGTTCCTCCATCGCCCAGTCCAGGGCGTCGAGTTCGGCGAGCTCGTCCAGTTCGTCCTGGCTGGTGTCGGGCCGCCGCTGGGCGAGCACCCGCAGGCGCTTGCGCTCGGAGCGGCGGCGTTCCCGCAGGACGTCCACCACCGCGTCCTTGACGACCTTGAACGCGAACGCCTTCAGGTCGGCACTGGCCAGCGCCCGCCGCCAGTTCTTGTACAGCACGGCTCCGGCGTTCTGGACGGCGTCCTGCGCGTCCTCGCGGTGCCGCAGGCGCTGCTGCGCGTAGCGGAGGTAGCCGGGGTTCTCCTGGGTGAAGAAGGCCGCGAAGTCGACCGGCAGCCCGTCGAGCGGATCCGCCCGCAGGCGATGCTCCTCGCCCGGCCCGGGGGTGTTCACCACACGCCTCCCCCCTTCCGTGGGTCAGCTGGCCGGCCCACCGGGTGGCGGGCCGACGGCCCTTTGGGGGCTTGTGCTGTAACCGTCCGGTGGCCGGGGGTTGTTAGCCCGATCCCGCCGACAATTGGCGATCGCTTCTGTTCGTTTTCGCACACCCCTGCTGACCTGGCGCTTCACGGGAGCGCACGCCCCGCCACCGCCAAAAGGGTGACGCAGATCACAACCAAGCCCGGCCGGCAACCCGGCCCAGGACACCCCGCCCCACGACACCCCGACCCCGGCCTCGGGCCTCAGGCTTCGGCGGCCTCCAGCACGGCCGAGTCCAGCGCGCCCGTCACCCGGTCCAGCAGGGCCCGCAGGGCGGCGAGGTCCTCGACCGGCAGGCCGGTGGCGGCGAGCAGCCGGCGGGGCACCTGCCCGGCGCGCTCGCGCAGCGCCGAGCCGGCCCCGGTGAGGCCGACGGTGACGGAGCGCTCGTCCTCGGGGCTCCGCTCGCGGCGCACCAGGCCGGCCGCCTCCAGCCGCTTGAGCAGCGGCGAGAGGGTGCCGGAGTCCAGTCGCAGGTATCCGCCGATCCGCTTCACCGGCAGCTCGCCGTGCTCCCAGAGCACCAGCATGACCAGGTACTGCGGGTAGGTGAGGCCGAGGTCCTTGAGCAGCACCCGGTAGACGCCGCCGAAGGCGCGCGAGGCGGCGTTCAGCGAGAAGCAGATCTGCTGGTCCAGGCGGAGCAGTTCCTCGTCCGGGAGCTCGGGGAGCGTGGTCATGTCCCCATGGTACCGATCACGCACGCCATTCAGTTGTGCGCAATTGAATTGCGTGCTTCACTTGTGAGCGAAGGGCGGCCCGGGCGGCCGCCGAGACGGAAGGGAACCGACCAATGGACGCGCTCTACACCGCGGTGGCCACGGCGAACGGCCGGGAGGGCCGGGCGGTCAGCTCCGACGGACAGCTGGACCTCGCACTGGCCATGCCGCCCGCCCTCGGCGGCAACGGACAGGGCACCAACCCCGAGCAGCTCTTCGCGGCCGGCTACGCGGCCTGCTTCGCCTCCGCCCTCGGCCTGGTCGGCCGCCAGGCCCGCGTCGACACCAGCGAGGTCTCGGTGACGGCCGAGGTCTCCATCGGCAAGGACGGCGCGGGCTTCGGTCTCGCGGTCGTGCTGCGCGTCGAGCTGCCCGACACGCTCGCGGGCGAGAGCGGCGAGCTGCTGGTCAGGCAGGCGCACGAGGTCTGCCCGTACTCCCGGGCCACCCGGGGGAACATCCCGGTGGAGCTGGTCGTCGAGTAACCCGGCCCCACCCGGACGAGCAGGGCCCGCCACGCGCACGCGCGGCGGGCCCGCCGCCCGCCCGCCACTGATGAACCCGCCCGTACCCGACCAGGGCACCGGCGGGCGTCAACCCGCGACATCCGCAACGCTTTCCAGCAAGAACGTGCACGACTGACGCATTCCACATTCGCACACAGAATCGCCGATCTGAACATTCATACGAGAAGAAACGATTCCGTAAAAGCTTGGTGCAGGTCAAATTCGTTATTCTGCCACGGCCTTTCACAAATCCCCTTTACGCTTCGCTGACAGGGCGGTTCTCCGCCATCTCTATGTACTCCCTCACACGGTTGGGCAGCCGCCCCTTCTGAAGGATGAGAGCAGGAGATGACAGCTACGAACGAACAATCGGACGACGCCGCGCGCGAACCGGGTCGGCGGAGGTCGGGTTCCATCGGCCGCCGCGCGGTCGGCGGCGTCGCGGCTCTCACCGTGGGGATCGGCAGCCTCTCGTTGGCGGCGGCCCCAGCGGCGTACCCGCAGGCGGGCGACGGATCGGTGACGGTCCGGGTCATCCGGGCCGTGGACGCGAGCGGCGTGTGGACGCCCGCGCTGGAACCGGGCATCGCGGGCGTCCGGGTGACCCTCACCGACGACGCCGGGGTCAGCATCGAGGGAGCGACCGCGGCCGACGGTACGGTGACGCTGGCCCCGGCCACGAGCACGGCGACCGGCGGCAAGTACCGGGTGCAGGTGAGGAATCCGAAGCCGGGCGTGCTCTTCCCGGCCTTTGCCTCACGCCAGGGGCTGGACGGCGCGCCCAACCAGCTGAGCAGCAACGAGGAGTTCGTCGACCTCTCCGGCGGCAAGAACGTGGCGTACACCACCGGGCTGTGGAGCCCCGGTGACTACTGCCAGAAGAACGCCCCGCTGGTGACGACCTGCCAGCCCGCCACTCGCGAGGGCGGGTCGCAGCGCACGCTGGTGTCCTTCCCGTACAGCGCGCGCGGCCAGGACGGCGTCGACGTCAACGTCACGAACATCGCCACCGACGCGGAGACCGGCACGCTGTTCGGCATCGCGTGGAACAAGGCCGACAAGCGGGTGTTCTCCTCGGCGCTGGCCAAGCGGTCCACGGACTACGGCCCGGGCGGTGCGGGGGCGATCTACGTCACCGACCTCGCCCAGAACAGGACCACGCTGTTCGCCACCGTCCCGGACGCCGGGACGACCGCCCACGGCGGCGGCACCGACGACGCCTTCCTCGCCGTACCCGGCAAGGAGAGCCTCGGCGGCATCAAGGTCACCGACGACGGCGCGGACCTGTTCGTCGTCAACCTCAACGACCGCCGGCTCTACCGCTACGACGCCACCGTGCCCACCGCGGCGGCGCCGAAGGCCGTCTACCCGATCCCGGCCCCGGGCTGCCCGGCGGCCGGGGACTGGCGTCCCTTCGGCCTCGGCCTCCAGGACGGCGTCGGCTACCTCGGCGGGGTGTGCTCCGGCGAGTCCACCGGGAGGGCCTCGGACCTGCGCGCGGTGGTCCTGCCCTTCGACCCGCACACCGGCGCGTTCCACAAGCCGGTGCTGGACCAGCCGCTGGACTACCCGCGCCAGTCCACCGTCGGCTCGGGCCCGTGCGACGGCGCCGGCTGGTTCCCCTGGACCAACACCTTCCCGACCTCCCAGAACGGCCAGGCCTGCCAGGCCAATCTGGCCCAGCCCGAGCCGGAGTTGGGCGAGATCGGCTTCGAGACCGACGGCTCGATGCTGCTGGACTTCCGCGACCGCTTCGCCGACCGTTCTCCGGCCTCCCCCACGCCCCAATCGGTCGCCGCCGTCCTGTCGGGCGGCGACCTGGACAAGGCGTGCCCGGCGGACGGGATGTACGTGATGGACACCAACAACGGCTGCGGACTCTCCCCCCGGGGCACCCGGTTCTTCGACAACAGCCGGATGACCTTCCACCACAACGCGGCCTACGCGGGCATGGCGCTCTCCAAGGTCGAGAACACCATCGCGACCTCCAGCTTCGACCCCAACAGCACCGCCTTCGGGTACGGCACCGCCTTCGTCCAGCGCGACGGCCGGCAGGACCCGAGGTACGGCCTGCGCCTCAACCCGGCAGGGGGCATCGCCCCGTTCGGCAAGGGCGCCTCGATGGGCGACCTGGAGGTGCTCTGCGACCAGGCCCCGCTGCAGATCGGCAACCGGGTCTGGTACGACCCCGAGCGCAAGGGCATCCAGAAGCCGGGCCAGAACCCGGTCGCGGGCGTGACCGTCAACCTGTACGACGCGTCGGAGAAGCTGGTCGGAACGGCGAAGACGACGGCCCGTGGTGAGTACTACTTCGACGACTCCAACGTCACCGGCGGCCTCAAGCCGAGGACCGGGTACACCATCCGCCTGGACAACCCGGCCGACTACGCCGAGGGCGGTCCGCTCCACCAGTGGGTACCCACCGTCCCGGATGTCGGCGACAACCCCTTCATCAACTCCAAGGGCATCGTCCCGCCGGGCGGGACGTTCCCGGAGCGGGCGCTGACCACCGGCGGGCCGGGAGAGAACAACCACACCTACGACTTCGGCTTCCGTCACTGCAAACAGCACAAGGGCGTGCTGAGCCTGATCAAGCAGGACCCGGACGGCAGGCCGCTGGCCGGGGCGAAGTTCCAGCTGTGGAAGACGTGGCAGGGGACGAAAGACTCCGGTGGCACGCAGACCAGGACGAAGTGGGCGGACACGAAGGTCGGCGACCTCTGCACGACCGGGACCGACGGCATCTGCCGGGGCACCGGCGGGCCGGGGACGTACTACTGGGAGGAGGTCTGCCCGCCCCCGGGATACGCCGCACCGGACGAGAGGGCGTTCGGGCCGCTGGTGCTGACCCCCGACAACCTGGACAACGGGGTCTCGGTGACGGCGGTCAACCGGCCGCTGCCGCCCCCCTCCCAGCACTGGTAGCCCCCGAGCGGGGCAGCCGGCACCGGTGACCCTCCGGGCCGGGTCGGGCGGGTTCGCGGACCAGTGGTCCGCGAACCCGCCCGACCGTGCGACCGACCGACGACAGGTCCGCATCGAGGCCGGCCGGGATCCGGACCTCCCGGCCGAGGCGCCGGACGCCCACCCGACAGCCTCTCAGCCGCCGCCGGGCCCCGGCTCCCCCGGTCCGTTCACCGAGCGGAGAACGTCCAGCCGGTGCCGGTACTCCTCCGCGTCGATCTCACCGCGGGCGAAGCGTTCGGCGAGCAGCTGCTCGGGCGTCGGCACCGCCGCCCGCCCCGGGGCCCCGGCGGAGCCGGCCGCCGCCGCCGGACCCTGCGGGGCGGGCCGCGACGAGCGCGAAACGTAGCGGAACAGCGCGATGGCGGCCATCACCAGCACCGCCAGGACCAGCAGCCCCACGACGACCATCAGGCCGGCGCCCCAGCCGCCCAGGACATGCCCGTGGCCGTGCCCGTACCAGTGCCTCATCATGACCTCCTCCTCCGCCCCCGCCGGGACCCGCCGAGGTGATCGGCGCCTCCACCACCATCGTGCGCTCACGACCGACCGAGCGGGCTGAAGAGTTTCCGAGAAAAGGCCCCGGCCACACCGGCCCCGCCCACCGGGTAGCGTTGCGCCCCATGAACCCCCATCCGCCGACCGACGACCGCGAGCAGCTCGTGGCGGCCGGGGTGCTGCGCCGGTACGAGGACGGGCTCCCGCACCCCGCCCTGGCCCACTCGCCGATCAGCTACGTCTCGACCCGGCTCTGGACGGAGCTCACCGCCCTCGCCATCGCACCGGCCGCGGCCACCGCCACCGCACACGCGCTGCTGCGCGCCATCGCCACCGAAGCGGCGGACGCCGCCCTCGCGCCCGGCAACGAGAGCGCCCCGCGTGACGACCTGTACGTGACCCACCCGGCCCACATCGGGCCGTACCGCCGGGTGGTCTGGTTCCAGCGCACCGGACCGCGCGGGCACATCACCGCCACGTTCCCGCCCGACTCGTGACGCCCCCGCCCGCCCCTGCCGTCTCCCGGCGGCCGGTGATCGCGCTCAGCGGTCGACGCGAAGGCTGTGACAGGTCCAGCCGAGCACGCCCGGCCCGTTCTCCGGCGGCCGCGGGTGGTACGTCCCGTCCGCCACGGACAGGTTGACGATCAGATAGGCGCGCCAGTCCGGCCCGACCCCGTGCCGGTCCGCGTACACCAGCGTGTCGTCGACGTACCAGTCGACCGAGTACGTGCCGAGCACCGTCCGCAGGGTGAAGGTCGAGCCGGGGGCTATGCCGGCGGCGGCCCCGTGCCAGTAGCGGAAGCCGCCCCGGACGTGGTTGGACAGCTCCAGCAGGTCCGGGTTGTCGGGGTGGTACTCGAACACGTCCACCTCGTTGCCCCCGTCCCGCCAGGTCCAGATGGCCGGCCAGGCGCCCAGCCCGACCGGGAGGGTGACCTGCGCGGTGAGCGCGTCCCCGGAGCGGAGCTGAAAGCCGTCCGGGCTCCCCTCGGTGGTGAGCAGGCTGCATGTCCACAGTCCGCCGGCCGGCCGGCGGACGGCCGTGAAGAGCCCGCCTGGGCAGTACGCGCGACTGAGGAAGTCGAGTTTGTGATCGCCCCGGTTGGTCGGCCCCATCCGGGGATAGGCGCTGCTCCGGCCCGCTGTCCACTGCCTGGTCGAAGTGAAGTCCGCGTCGAACACGACTGCCACGGCCGCCTCCTGGGAGCCCCGCGTCCCGGCGACCCGGCGCCGCCGAACACACAGGGTGACTTACCCGGTACGTTCCGCAGTATGCGAAGCGGACCTTCCGGGTCCGAGGCGGCCCGGATCAGCCGACGGGAGCGGGCCGGCCGCCGCTGCCGAGGCGGTCGGTGACCGAGACCACGCCGTCCACCGAGCGGCAGAGGTTCAGCACGATCGGGACGAGGTGCGGCTCGGGGACGGTGCCGCTGAGCACCACCCGGCCCTGGTTCACCTCCACGCCGACCTCGGCCGGGCTGACGCCCTCGATCCGGCCGAGCACCTCCTCGACGATCTCCCGGTGGATCACCCGGTCCTCGCGCAGGAACACCCGCAGCAGATCGCCGCGGCTGACCATGCCGAAGACCCGCCCCTCCTCGTCCAGCACCGGCAGCCGCTTCACCGCGTGCCGGCTCATCAGCCGCGCCGCGCCCACCACGCTCGTGCCGGGCGTGGTGCAGACCGCCGGGCCGGTCATCAGGTCGGCCGCGGTGGCGGCGCCCGAACCGCCCGCCGGGAGCTCCGGAGCCGGGAGCAGGCTGCCCGGGTCCTCCTGCGCGGCCAGGGTGCGCAGGAGGTCCGCCTCCGAGACGATCCCGAGCGGCCGGCCGTCGGCATCGACGACCGGCACGCCGGTGATGTCGTACTCGGCCAGCAGCGCGACGATCTCCCGGAAGCCGGTCTCGGGCGCGACCCGGACCACGGGACTGGTCATCACTGATTCGACGGTGGCGTGGCGCACGCCGGTTCACCTCGTCCGCGAGCGTCGTTAGACCGGACAGCCCTCGTCCGGCTGGTACCAGGAGCATCGCCTCTGACGGCTCGCACCGCCAGGGGCCAAGGGGCTGAAAACCCGGGACCAACGGCCCTGCCGCCGAACACGCCCCCGACGACGGCCGGCCGTGCCGCGTCGGACCGCGGGCCGCACCGCACCCGTCCGCACGGGCCGGGCCGTGCCGTGGCGCCCCCGCCGGCAACGGGCGAAGCTGTCGGAGAACACCGGCGGGGCACCCCCGCGAAGTCCGCCACAGGGCCACCGCGCCGCCCCGCCGCGCGCCCGACGCCCCTGGAGTTCCCATGACCGCACCCGGCACCCCCGCCGCCCCGCTGCGCTGTCTGGTCACCGGTGCCACCGGCTACATCGGTGGACGGCTCGTCCCGGAGCTGCTGGCCGCCGGGCACTCCGTGCGCTGCCTGGTCCGTGACCCCGGGCGGCTGCGCGACCACCCGTGGCGCGCCCGGGTGGAGGCCGCCGCCGGGGACGTCACCCGGCCCGACACGCTCACCGGGGCGTTCGCCGGCATCGACGTCGCGTACTACCTGGTGCACTCGCTGGGCACCGGCCGCGGCTTCGAGGCGACGGACCGCTCGGCCGCCCGGGCGTTCGGCGAGGCGGCCGCCCGGGCCGGGGTCCGCCGGATCGTCTACCTGGGCGGGCTCAACCCCACCGGGGTACCGGCCCGGGACCTGTCGCCGCACCTGCGTTCGCGCGCCGAGGTCGGCCGGGCGCTGCGGGCGAGCGGGGTACCGACCGCCGAGCTGCGGGCGGCCGTGATCATCGGCTCCGGCTCGGCCTCGTTCGAGATGCTCCGCTATCTGACCGAGCGGCTGCCGGTGATGGTCACGCCGAGCTGGGTGGGCACCCGGATCCAGCCGATCGCCGTCCGGGACGTGCTCCGCTACCTCACCGCGGCGGCGTCGCTGCCACCGGAGGTGAACCGGGCCTTCGACATCGGCGGCCCCGAGGTGCTCACCTACCGGGAGATGATGCGACGCTACGCCGCCGTCGCCGGGCTCCCGCACCGGCTGATCGTCCCGGTGCCGGTGCTCACCCCCCGCCTCTCCGGCCACTGGGTGGGCCTGGTCACGCCGGTGCCGAACCGGCTCGCCCGGCCGCTGGTGGAGTCACTGCGGCACGAGGTGGTCTGCGCCGAGCACGACATCGCCGGGTACGTGCCCGACCCACCGGGCGGCCTGACCGGCTTCGACGAGGCGGTCCGGCTGGCCCTGCGGCGGATCCGGGACGCCCGGGTGGCCACCCGCTGGTCGTCCGCCTCCCTGCCCGGCGCGCCGAGCGACCCGCTGCCCACCGACCCGGACTGGGCCGGCGGCAGCCTCTACCAGGACGTCCGGGAGCGCCGGGTGGCCGCATCCCCGGCCGCGCTCTGGCGCGTGGTGGAGGGCATCGGCGGCGAGAACGGCTGGTACTCCTTCCCGCTCGCCTGGGCGCTGCGCGGCCGGCTCGACCGGCTGGCCGGCGGCGTCGGCCTGCGCCGGGGCCGGCGCGACCCGGCCCGGCTGCGGGTCGGCGACTCGCTCGACTTCTGGCGGGTCGAGGAGATCGAGCCGGGGCGCCTGCTGCGGCTGCGCGCCGAGATGCGGCTGCCCGGCCTGGCCTGGCTGGAGCTGACCGTCACCCCGGACGGGCGGGGCGGCAGCGACTACCGGCAGCGGGCGCTGTTCCACCCCCACGGGCTCGCCGGACACGCCTACTGGTGGTCGGTGGCACCGTTCCACGCGGTGGTCTTCGGCGGCATGGCCCGCCGGATCACCGAACGCGCCGCGGCCGAGCCCCGGGAAACCTCCCCGGACGGCGCAACCATCACATGATCGACTCGTTGGACCGTCCGTCACGACAGAACGCTCGGTTCCGGGGAGGGCCCGTTGGCAGGACGGATGGACGGCACAGAACCAGCCGCGAACCGGGCCGCGCGCCCGGCCCGCCCGGTGGCGCTGGCCGAGGCTGCTCTCGTACGCCACTACCGCCGCCTGGTCCGGCTCGCCTACCTGGCCCTGCCGGCCGACCGCGACCGGCACAGCCGGGTCCTCGCCGCGCACGCCGCCGTCCAGCGGGCCCTGCCGTCCCGCTGGACGCGCTGGTCCCGCCGGATCGACCCGGCGGCCGCGGACGGCGAGCAGGTGTACGCCGCACTGCGCCTGCGGGTGCTGCGCGCCACGCTGCGGCCGTGCCCGGCGCACCGGCTGCTCGCGCCCAGGGTCTGGGGGCTGCGGCTGTTCACCCCGGGCGGCGGCGAGGAGGACGCGGCCCTGGACCGCGCGCTGGCCGGTCTGGACGCGCCCGCCCGGGCCGCGTTCGCCCTGCTGGCCGTGGAGGAGCTGACGCCGGCCGTGGCCGCCGAGGTGCTCCAGCGGGCCGGTGCGGACCGCCCCGACCAGGCCGTCGACGCGGCCGGGCGGCTCTCCGCCGGGCCCGAACCCGGACGGCCGGCCTTCGATCCGTGCGCGGTCCGGGTGCAGCCCACCGACCTGCTGCGGCGGCGCCGCGCGCTCGGCGCCTCCCTCACCGTCGCCGTGCTCGCGCTCACCACCACGGCCGCCGTCCTGACCGGCCCGGACGGCGGCGCCCCCGGCGCCACGCCACTCCCCCGGCCGCCCGGCGGTACGGCGCCCCCGCCCGACCCGGCCCGGCTGGTCCGGGTGGCCGCCGACCAGTGGCAGCACACCAGCCGGGTCGACTTCTCCGCCTGGCCCGCGCGCGGCGACCGCCGCGACGACACCGCCCTGCTCGGCCGGGCGCTCACCGCCTGGACCGGGGCCGGCCCGCGGAGCAGGGCCGAACCGGGCACCGCGCCCGCCCCGCCCCGGGGCGAGCCGCAGCTGCTGTTCGCCGGCACGGTCGACGACACCCCCGTGGTGGTGCTGTACGACGGGTGGCTGCTCGCCCGGTACACCGACGGGCGCGGCGGCGGGCTGGACCTCGCCCGGGCCGACGGCTCCGACGTCACCACGGCGGGCGCGGTGGTGCTGCGCCGTCAGGGCACCGCCGCCCGCTATCTGCTCGCCCCCTGGATCGACACCGCCGAGACCCGGCGGATCGACCAGCCGGACGCGCCCGCCCGTCCGCTGGACCGTGCCGACGGCGTCACCGCCGCGACGCCCGGCGGGGCTCCCGACGGAACGGTCGCGGACTGCCAGGGCGCCGCCCTGCTCCTGCTGCGCTCCTCCCCCGTGATCGCCGAGAAGCAGGCCTTCCTGCTCGCCGATCTGGGCGGCCTCGTCCCGGCCCATCTCACCTACACCCCGGCGCCGGACCGCGCCCAGCCGGCCCGGTCGCCCCGCGAGGCGGTCACCCCGGACGCCCTCCAGGCCTGGGCGCGCGGCGGCTGCGCCGTGCCCGACGGCACTCCCGGCGTCAGACGGCTCAACCTCTGGGCGTTCGCGGTGCAGCAGCTCCCGCAGAACGCCGGCGCGGCGTCCTGGGTCTGCCTGCGCGCCGACCGCTGGGCCGGCGAGGGCAGCGCCGCCACCGCCGTCCTGCTGCCGGGCGCCCGGGGCCCGCAGCGCACCGGCGGCGGCCCCGGCCGGGCGTGCAGCCGGTTCGAGCAGGACACCGTCGGCTGGACGTGGTGGCGCTCCCCGCAGGGCACGGAGTTCCTGCTCGCCGCGGGCAGCCGCCGGGTCGGCCGGATCACCGTCAAGGGCCCGGACTGGTCGGCCGACCGGCCCGTCCCCGACCGGACCCTCGCCGTGGAGCGCCCGGCCCGGGCCGCCGTCTCGGTCGAGGCCCTGCTGGACGGCGGCGCCAGGATCACGCCGATGCGGTAGCCGTACCGTCCGAGCTTGATCCATTCGCCTGCCTGCCCCGCCTTGTTAACCGGCGACCAATCGGTTACTGTGTGACACGCGGTCCACTTTGATCTGTGCATGACATACAGCCTCACGCTGGGTGGCCCGGACAGAGGCTCATCGAAGGCCCGTCCACTTCGGACTCCTTGTTCAGTGAGCTGATCCCGCCAGGTAAAACCCGGACCGCGGCATCCCGCCCGATATCTGCTCATCGCCGATCGGAGCTGAGGAGAGTGTCATCATGGTCATCGCGCATGTTCCCACCGCTCGCCCACCCGGAACATTTTCGGGATTTCGACAGCCGCAGCAGACAAGAGTGGACCGGACACGCTTCCCGTCCGATTTTCCGCCCCCGGCGGCCTCGCACAGACCAAGCCAGGTCGAAATTCCGGTGAACAGTCCGTTAATTCTGGACCGATGCCGGTCCGGTCACCGCCCAGGATGACATCCCGGCCGTGACGCCGTCGAACGTGAAATCCGCATGGTCGCACTCCGGGAAAAGGTCCCCGAATGTTCACTACGACCGACCACCTGGGCTTCAGTCTGACGCAATTGCGCTACTTTGTGGTATCCGCCGAGCTCGGCAACATATCGGAGGCGGCAGAGAAGCTGTGCGCATCACAGTCGACGGTCTCGTCGGCCGTGATGCGGCTGGAACGTCAGCTCGGTGTTCAGCTGCTTCTTCGCCATCACGCCCGCGGGGTCACCCTCACCCCGAGCGGTCGGCACCTGCTGCGAGCGGCACGAACCCTGCTGGGGCAGGCCAGGAGTCTCAAAGCCCAGGGCGACGCCCTGGCGAGCGGCACGGCCGGCCGGCTCGACGTCGGGTTCTTCTTCCCGGTCGCCCCGTTTCTGCTGCCCCTGGTCTGCCGAATGACCAGAGAGCGGTCCGTGGCGCTGCAGTTGAACGTTCACGAGGAATCCGCCGACCGGCTTCTGGAGTTTCTGCAGGACGGCCGGTGCGAATTGGCTGTGACATATGATTTCCTGTCGGGCGATTCCACGTTCCACCCGCTGGTCGACCTGCCCGTCCATGCCCTGGTGGCCGATGGCGACCCGATCGGCAGGGCCGGCCCGGTCAATCTGGCGGAGCTGGCCGCCCGACCGCTCGTCACTTTGAACATCCCGGCCGTTCTCCGCCATTTCGAAACGATGTTCGCCGACACCGGCGTCCCCATGCCGCAGGTGATGACGACAACGAGCCTTGAGACAATGCGCGGTCTGGTGGCCGCCGGTTCCGGGTTCACGTTGATGTATCAACGCGCTTCGAACATGACGACTCTGGACGGAGGGAAGGTTCGAGCCGTCGAGATCACCGGCGATACGCCTTCTTCGTCCCTCGGTGTCGCCATGATGCCCGAGCTGGCCATGAGCAGCCGCGGTGACGCCTTCCTGGACGTGCTCAGATCAGCGGTTTCGATCAGCTACGGCATGAATTCACTTGCGCGACCCGGGAGACCCCTCGGCGCGACCGCCGGCACGCGGCCGTCCTGAGCGCGGTTCCGGTCGGGCTCGAAACCGGGTTCCATTCCCCGGTACCAGCGTTTTGCATATTTCTGCCGGACGGCTGCCCGGCACGGGTTACCGTAGGTGAGGAGTGTTGTGCTGGCGGTTATCTTCGCAGGTCAGGGAAGTCAGGAAAAGGGGATGGGTGCCGAGGTCTTCGGGTATTACCCGGGGCTGGTGCAGTTCGCGTCGGACACGCTGGGATACGACCTCGTTTCGCTGTGCACGGAAAATCCGGACGGACTGCTGGCCCGTACCGAGTACACCCAGCCGGCGCTCTACGTCGTCAACGCGCTGCGTACTTTCGAGCGGGTTCACCGCGAGGACCGGCCGGCCGATTTCTACCTGGGCCACAGTCTGGGCGAGTACAACGCCCTGCTCGCGGCCGGCGTCTTCGACTTCGAAACGGGACTACGGCTGGTCGCCAAGCGCGGTGAACTGATGGCGGCGGCCTCCGACGGCGGTATGACCGCGGTGCTGAACACACCGGCGGAACACCTCCTGAAGATCTTCGCGGACGACGGCGTCGACGGCGTCGACATCGCCGGTTTCAACACCGCCTCGCAGATCGTCATCGCGGCCACACCACCCGTACTGGCCGTGGCGCACGCCTGCCTGAAACGCCGGGAAATCCGTTTCGTGCGGCTCAGGGTGAGTGCGCCGTTCCACTCCCGGTACATGGAGCCGGCCCGGGTGCGCTTCGCCGAGTTCCTGAAGCGGTTCAGCTTCGCCGAACCCGCCGTACCGGTCGTCTCCAACGTCACGGGCCGGCCCTACCGGCCGGGACAGGTGGCCCGAATGCTCACGGAACAGCTGGTGACCCCGGTGCGCTGGACCGACAGCGTCCGCACCCTGCTCGACGGCGACGACGGGCTGGAATTCACCGAAATAGGGGGCTCTGCCCTCACCCACATGGTGCAGAAGATCAGGTCTGGAGTGTGACGGATGGCAACGACGAAAGAAACGATCCGGCAGTACCTGGAGGACCGCTTCCTCTTCGAGTTCGACGATGCGATCACCCCGGACACCGACCTTTTCAAGGCGGGTGTCATCGACTCGTTCGGCTACGTCAGGATGATGGAGTTCCTGGAGTCCGAGTTCTCCGTCGAGATCGTCTCGGAGGACATCCTCATGAACGTCTTTGTGTCGCTCACCGATATCGCCGGATTCGTTGACGGGAAGATCTCCGCGAACTAGAAGGACGGATCATGTGCGGGCTGGCTGGTTTCCTCTCGACCTCGCTGCACCCCGGTGCCACCGCCGAGGTCATCACCTCGATGCTGTCGAACATTCGCCACCGCGGGCCGGACGAGGCCGGCTACTACCTGGACGACGGCATCGCCATGGGGGCGGCGCGGCTGGCCATCGTGGATCTCCCCGATGGCTCGCAACCCATGTCCGACCCGTCACAGCGCTACTGGATCTGTTTCAACGGTGAGATCTACAACCACATCGAGCTCCGCGCGGAACTGGAACGTCTCGGCCGCCCGTTCCGCACCGACCACTCCGACACCGAAGTGGTGCTCCAGGCGTGGATCCAGTGGGGAGCGGCCTGCTTCACACGCTTCAACGGCGCCTTCGCGGTCGCCATCAGGGACGCGGCGACCGGCGAACTCGTCCTCGCCAGGGACCGCTACGGCAAACGCCCGCTGTTCTACGCCGACCACGGCGGTGACTTCCTGTTCGCGTCCGAGATGAAGGCGTTCCGCGCCTTTCCCGGATTTAGTTTCGAACTCGACCCGAGGGAGCTGGCCACCACCTACGCCGTGTGGACGCCGCTGCCCGACCGCACGCCGTTCCGGGGCATCCGCCAGCTGCCGATGGGCTCCGTGCTGACCATCGACCCGGACCGCCGCTCGCTGCGCTCCTACGAGGACCTCACCTTCGACGTGCCCGGTTTCGACGGCACCGAGGCCGAGGCGATCGACCTCGTCAGGGAGACCCTGCGCACCAGCGTGGAGCTGCGCCTGCGGACCGATGTCGAGGTCGGCGTCTACCTCAGCGGCGGTCTGGACTCCTCGGTGGTGACGAGGCTGGCCACCCAGCTCTCCCCGCACCGGGTCCGCACGTTCTCCGTGGCGTTCCAGGACAAGAACTTCGACGAGTCCGACAGCCAGCGCCTAGTCGCCGAGCACCTGGGCACCCTGCACTCCACGGTTCCCATCACCAGCGCGGACATCACCGACAACTTCCAGACCGCCGTGTACCACGCCGAGGTCCCCACCTTCCGCACCTCCTTCGTGCCGATGTTCCTGCTGTCCCGGCACGTCCGCGACGCCGGCATCAAGACGGTCCTCAGCGGCGAGGGCTCCGACGAGGCGTTCCTCGGCTACTCGCTGTTCCGCGAGACCCTGCTGCGCCGGCGGTGGAACGAGCTCCCCGAGGACGAGCGCCGCAGCGGGCTGGCCGGCCTGCACCCGGAGCTGGATCACTTCGGCCCCGCCCACCAGGCCCACCTGCTCGGCCTGTACCAGCAGTTCTCGGTGGAACGGCTGCCGGGCCTGTTCTCCCACGAGATGCGCTACCAGAACGGCAGGTTCGCGGCCCGGCTGCTCGCCGACCGCCTCGACCCGTTCGCCGACCTGCTCGACCTCGTCGCCGGGACCCCGGGCTACGCGGACATGCCCGCGGTGCACAAGGCGCAGTGGCTGGAGTACAAGACGCTGCTGCCCGGATTCCTGTTGTCCACGCAGGGAGACCGCGCCGCGCTGGCGCACAGCGTGGAGAACCGCTGCCCGTTCCTCGACCCGGCCGTGGTGCGCGCGGCCGCGTCGGTGAACCTGCGCTACGACGACGGCCGGATCGAGAAGGCCATCCTGAAGAAGGCGTTCCGCGCCGAGCTCCCGGAGTGGACCACCAGCCGACCCAAGCAGCCCTACCGCGCGCCGGGCAGCGCCGCGTTCAAGGAAAGCCGCCCGGACTACCTGGAACTGCTGCTGTCCGACCACGAGTTGGCCAGAATCGGCTGCGTGGACCAGAAGTTCGCCCGCCGCCTGGTCAACAAGATCATGTCGTCGCCGGTCGAGGAGATCAGCACCAAGGAGGATCAGACCTTCCTCTACCTGCTGACGACCGCCGTGCTCAACCAGCAGTTCGTACTGGGCGACGAGAGCAGGCCGGCCACGCCGCCGACCGCCGCGCCGAACCTGCGCGTGACCGTGGACAACCGCCGTGCCGTGCGGCGAGCGAGGGAGAGCCGATGAGTGCCGACGACATCGCGATCACCGGTCTCGCCCTGCGCTTCCCCCGCTCCGACACTCTGGTCGAGCTGTTCGACCACCTCGCGGCGGGGCGCTCGCTGATCACCGAGGTGTCCGCGGAACGGTGGTCCAAGGAACGCTACTTCGGCGATCCGCGCAGCGGTGAGGAGCGGACGAACAGCGTCTGGGCCGGGTTCGTCGAGGACGCCGACCGCTTCGACGCGGCCTTCTTCAACATCTCTCCGCGCGAGGCGGAGACGATGGACCCGCAGCAGCGGTTCGCGCTGGAGCTGGCCTGGAAGGCGATCGAGGACGCGGGATACCGGGCGGGCGAGCTCGCGGGCAGCCGCACCGGCGTGTTCATGGGCCTGTGCCACGCCGACTACGCCGAGCTCATCGAACGCGACGACGTACCGACCGACGCCTACTTCCCGACCGGCACGGCGTACTCGATCGTCGCCAACCGGCTGTCCTACTACTTCGACTTCCACGGCCCCAGCATCACCAACGACACCGCCTGCTCCAGTTCCCTGGTCTCGGTCTACGAGGCCGTCGCCGCACTGCACAACGGCGACTGCGACCTGGCGCTGGCGGGCGGCGTGAACCTGTGCTGGTCGCCGAAGCTGTTCGTCGCGTTCAGCAAGGCCGGCATGCTCTCGCCCACGGGCCGGTCGCACGCCTTCGACCAGGACGCCGACGGGTTCGTCCGCGGCGAGGGCGGCGCGGTCCTGCTGCTCAAGCCGCTGGCCAGGGCGCTGGCGGACAACGACTCCGTGTACGCGGTGATCAAGGGGGTCGGCACCAACCACGGTGGCAGGACCAACTCGCTGACCGTGACCAACCCGGCCGCGCAGGCCGCGCTGATCGAGGACGTCTACACCCGCGCCGGGGTCGCGCCCGAAACCGTGAGCTACATCGAGGCCCACGGGCCGGGCACCCCGGTCGGCGACCCGATCGAGATCGTCGGCCTCAAGCGCGCCTTCCAGAGCCTGCACGACACCAACGGGACCAGGCCGCGGCCGGACAGCACCGGCATCGGCTCGGTCAAGACCAACATCGGCCACCTGGAATCGGCCGCGGGCGTGGCGGGCGTGGTGAAGGTGATCGGCGCGATGGCCGCCGGGATCCTGCCGGCGACGGTCAACTTCCGGACCCAGAACCAGTTGATCGACCTGGACGGCAGCCCGTTCTACATCGTCGGCGACACCCGGCCGTGGCCGGGCGGCGACGGTGTACCGCGCCGGGCGGGCGTCAGTTCGTTCGGGTTCGGCGGGACCAACGCCCACGTGCTGCTTGAGGAACACGTCGGCCGGGAACACGGCGGCGAGGCGCCCGCTGCCGAGGCGCCGGGGCCGTACGTCGTCCCGCTCTCGGCGAAGAACCCGGAGCGGCTGCGTGTGCTGGCCCAGGGGCTGCTGGACCACCTGCTGGCACCGGAGAACGCGCTGCGGCCACGCCAGTCGCTGGCCGACATCGCCCACACGCTCCAGGTCGGCCGCGAGCCGATGGCGGCCCGGGTCGCGTTCGTCGTCTCGGACCGGGACCAGCTCGTCGCCGCGCTGGAGTCCGCACTGGAGTCCGCGGTGGCCGGTGAGGTGGCCGGTGAGGTGGGCAACCCCGCCGGGGCCGGCCCGGAGGTGGTGGCGGCGGTGGAAACGTGGGTGCGCGGCGGAACCGCCGACTGGCCCCGGCAGCCCGGGGCCCGTCGCGTGCGGTTGCCGACCTACCCGTTCGCCCGGGACCGGCACTGGTATGCCGCGCCGCGGACCGAGGCTCCGGGCACCGCTACGCTGCACCCGCTCGTCCACCGCAACACCTCCGACCTGGCACAACAGCGCTACACCTCCACGTTCACAGGCTCCGAGCCCTTCCTCGCCTCGCACCAGGTCCGCGGCCGGCGGGTGCTGCCCGCGGTCGCGTACCTGGAGATGGCACGGGCCGCCGTGGAGTTCGCGGCCACCCGGGACGGGTCGGTCCGGCTGCGCGAGGTCACCTGGATGCGGCCGATCGTCGTCGACGAACCGGTCGATGTCCCCATCGGACTGACGCCGCGTGGTGACTCCATCGCGTTCGAGTTCCGCCAGGGCGAGACGATCCACAGCACGGGCTCCGCCGAGATCGTCACGGTGCCGGAGCCGTCGCCACTGGACCTGGACGCCCTGCGCGCGTCCTGCCGTACCACGCGCGGCACCGAGGAGATCTACGCCCGGTTCCGCGCCCAGGGCCTGGAGTACGGGCCGGCCATGCGCGCGCTGCGCGGGGTCCGGGTCGGCCGGGACGAGGCGATCGCCCGCATCCTGGCGACCGAAACCGACGGGTGCGTGCTGCCGCCGAGTGTCCTGGACGCCGCCTTCCAGACCTCCGTGCTCCTGATGGACGAGACGGCCGGCCCGACCCTGGCCTTCGCCCTCGACGAGCTCCAGGTGTACCGGCCCTGCCCGTCCGAGACCTGGGCGTGGGTCCGGCGGAGCGGGGACTCCGGAGCGCTCGCCACGTTCGACATCGACCTGTGCGACCGCGACGGCGTGATCAGCGCCAGTCTGCGGGGGCTCGCCCAGCGCACCACCGCCGCGGGCCCGCGCGTCGTCACGGCGACCTCGCGGTGGATCGACAGGCCGCTGAACCCGGACGGTGGCTCCCGCACCGCGCACACCGTGACCCTGCCGGAGATCACTCCGGCGGATCCGGCCGACGGCATCGACGCCATGACGGATCAGGTCTTCGCCGAGGTCCAGCGGCTGCTCGCGTCCGGGCCCCGGGCCGGGCACCGGTTCGTGGTGCTGGTCGACGGCCGGACGCCGGCGCACTTCCACGAACCGCTGGCGGGCCTGTTCCGAACGGTCACGCTGGAGAACCCGCTCGTCTCGGGCCGTGTGGTCCGGGTCGCCGGCCTGGGTTCGGCCTCCCCCGCACAGGTCGCGCGGATCGTGCGGGAGGAGTGCGCCGACGACTCCGCCGACACGGAGGTCCGCTACTCCGCCGACGGCACCCGGCAGGTGCTGGAACCCGTCGAGACGCGGCTCGGCGCCGGTCCGCGGGTGCCGGAACTGCGGGCGGGCGGCGTGTACTGGGTCACCGGTGGCCTGGGTGGCATCGGCCCCGACATCGCCCGCTATCTGAGCCGTGCGGAGGCGACGGTCGTCCTGAGCGGACGATCCACCGCCGGCTCCGCCGAGTCCCTGCGCGCCGAGGGTGTCGACGCGCACTACCTGCCGGTCGACGTCGCCGACGCCGAGGACGTCCGAGCCGCGGTCGGGACGATCCTGCGGGAGCACGGTTCGCTCGACGGCGTCGTGCACGCGGCCGGTGTGCTGCGCGACCAGTACCTGCTGCGCAAGGACCTCACCGACGTCCGGCTGGTGACCGCGCCGAAGGTCCGTGGCACGCTCAACCTCGACGCCGCCACCCGCCACCTCGACCTGGACTTCTTCGTGCTGTTCTCCTCGGTCGCCGGTGTCTACGGCAACCCGGGACAGTCCGACTACTCGGCGGCCAACGCGTTCCTGGACGCGTTCGCCCGGCACCGGCAGTCGCTGGTCGACGCGGGTGAGCGCAACGGCAGGACCGTCGCCATCAGCTGGCCGCTGTGGGCCGACGGCGGCATGACGCTGGACGAGGTCACCCGCGAGTCGATGCGCCGCGAGCGCGGGTGGGAGGCCCTGCCCACCGAGGACGGGCTGCGCTCCTTCGGCCGGTCCCTGCTCGCCGACGCCCCCGCGCACATCGTCGTCGCCTACGGCGCCGAGGCCACCCTCGCCGTACAGCGCCGAACGGTACCGGCCCCCGTGGCGTCCTCCGGCGGCCTCACGGCGTCGCCCGGTGATGTCACGGCGCCCTCCGGTGGCGACGTGGCGGGCGACCTGCTGGAGCGGACCGAGGACCTGCTCAGGGGGGTCGTCGCCGAGGTCCTTCGGCACGCCCCGGAGCACATCCGGCCGACCAGCAACCTCATCGAGTACGGCATCGACTCGCTGAGCATCCTGGAGGTGACCGCCCGGCTGGAGAAGCTGTTCGGGCCGCTGTCCAAGACGATCTTCTTCGAGTACCTGAACCTCGCGGACGTGGCCGCGCACTTCGTGGAGTCGCGGCGGGAGCAGCTGGAAGCCGTGCTGGGGGCGACGGAGGGGGCCGGCACACCGGCCGCGCAGCCGGAGGCCCCGGCCACCCGGTTCGAAGACCCGGCCGGGTCCGCCGCCACCGAAGTCCGCGAACCCGGGCGCGACGACCGGCACGACATCGCGATCATCGGCGTGTCCGGGCGCTACCCCGGCGCCGACACGATGGACGAGCTGTGGGAGCTGCTGGAGAACGGCCGGCACACCTTCGAGGAGATCCCCGCCGACCGCTGGGGCCACGAGGCCGTCTACGACAGCGACCGGGCCGTGCCGGGCAAGAGCGTGATCAGGAGCGGCACCTTCCTCCGCGATCTCGACAAGTTCGATCCCCGCTACTTCCGCATCTCCAAGCGCGAGGCCGAACAGATGTCCCCGGAGGTGCGGCTGTTCCTCCAGGCCGGCGTGCAGGCGCTGGAGGACGCCGGCTACTCGCGGGAGACCATCCACCGCCGCTACCAGGGTGACGTCGGCGTGCTCGTGGGGACCATGAGCAACCACTACAACCTGTACGGCTTCCAGAACAGCCTCACCCGCGGCGCGCCGCAGAGCGGCAGCTACACCGGGACGCTCCCCAACATGCTGTCCTACTTCTACGGTCTGACCGGGCCGTCGATCTTCCTGGACACCATGTGCTCGGCCTCGTCGACGTGCGTGCACCAGGCCGTGCAGATGCTGCGGGCCGGCGAGTGCCGGATGGTGGTCGCGGGCGGCGTCAATCTGATGCTGCACCCGTACAACCTGATCACCTCGTCGGAGGAGCACTTCACCACCGGCACCTCCGATGTGATCCGCAGCTTCGGCCACGGTGTGGACGGCACCATCCTCGGTGAGGGTGTCGGCGCCGTGGTACTCAAGCCGCTGGTCGACGCCGAGCGCGACGGCGACCAGGTGTACGCCGTGATCAGGGGCACCGCCCTGTCCAACGCGGGTGCCCGCAACGGCTTCACCGTGCCGAGTCCGGGCATGCAGGCGCACGCGATCGAGAAGGCGATCAACGACGCGGGGGTCGACCCGAGGACGATCAGCTACGTCGAGGGGCACGGCTCGGGCACCGCGCTGGGCGACCCGATCGAGGTCCGCGCGCTGACGTCGGCGTACCGGAAGTACACCCCGGACAGTCAGTTCTGCGCGCTCGGGTCCGTCAAGGCCAACATGGGACACCTGCTCGCGGCGGCCGGCATGATCGGCCTGGCCAAGGTGCTGCTCCAGCTGCGGCACGGCAAGCTGGTGCCGTCCCTGCACAGCACGGAGCTCAACCCGGACATCGACTTCGCCGACACGCCGTTCCGGGTGCAGCAGTCGCTCGCCGACTGGCGGCCGGCGGTCACCGTGGTCGACGGCCGGCAGGTCACCCACCCCCGACGGGCCGGCATCACGTCGATCGGCGCCGGCGGCATGAACTCCCACATCATTCTTGAGGAGTATCCCGAACGTCCGGTGCGCCGGGAGCCGTTCGGCGAGCAGCTGTTCGTGTTCTCCGCGATGAACGAGGCCGCGCTCGGGCGCTACCTGGCCGCCTTCCGTGACCACCTCGCCGGGGTGCGGGAAGCCGACCTTCCCGACATCGCGTTCACCTTGCGGGTGGGCAAGAACGAGTTGCCCACCCGCTGGGCGTTCGTGGCGGGTGACCAGCGGTCCGCGCTGGCGGCCGTCGACAGATACCTGGCCGGCCGACGGGATCTGCCCGCCCACGAACTCGCGACGGCCTGGGTCGCCGGCCGGAGCGTCGACTGGGACCAGCTGCCGACGGCGCGCCGGGTGTCGCTGCCCGCGTACCCGTTCGAGAAGGTGCGCTGCTGGGTCGAGCAGACCGACGGCGCGCCGTCCGTGCTGGCCCCGCTGGCGCTGCGGGAGCGGCTGCACCCGTTCCTGGGGCGCAACGAATCCGATGTCCGCGGCCTGCGCTACGGCCTGGACGTCCACCTCGCCGACCTGCTCGACTACGGCTACCGCCTGGACAAGGTGCCGGCCGTCGTGTCCACCTTCGCCGTGGATCTCGCGCTGGCCACCGCCAGGGTCAGCGGGTTCGCCACGGAGGCGTCGGTCCACGACCTCCGTGTGCTGCGGCCGGTCGACTGGTCCACGGCCAAGCGGCTCGTCACGGAGTTCACCGACGGTCACGGCACCGTACGGACCGAGGACGGCTCGGCGGCCGTCGAGTTCACCGTGCGGGCCGCCACGGCACCGTCCGGCCGGGTCGATCTGAGCGGACTGCGGCGCGTCCTCACGCGGGAACGGTTCCTGGCCGAGCTGGCCGAGGGCGGGCTGGACTACAAGCCCGCGTCGTGCGCGGCCGACGGCGTGTTCCGCACGCCGGACGGTCGGACCGTGCTGGGCGTCGGCCGGCCCGGATTCCAACAGGACCATGTCCGGCGCAACGTCACCATCGAGCCGTTCGTGCTCGCCGTGATCGCCCAGGGCGTGCAGTGGGAGGCCAAGCACGCCGGGGCGCCGGACTGGACCCGGGTCGCGCTCAACCGGGTCGGGGAGATCCGGGTGCGGGCCGGTTCGCCGGTCACCCACGTGGTGTTCGGGGACGACCGGATCGTCCTGGTCGGGGGCACGGGTGAGATCGTCGGAGAGCTGAGCGGCGTGCGGCGCGGGGTCGGCGGGACAACGCCGGCTGACCGGACGGTGCCGCAGGCCGGCCCGGCCCTGATCCCGGTCGACCGGGTCCCGGTGAGCGCGAAGCCGGTCGCACCGGCCGTACCGGCCGTCGTGGACACTCTGCGGTCCATCGCCGCCGGCATCCTCAAGTTCGAGCCGGAGGAACTCGACCCGGGTACCGGCCTGGACGCGTTCGGCTTCGACTCCATCTCGCTGGTGACCTTCGCGCAGGAGATCCACGAGCGGCTCGGTGTCACGGTCAGTCCGGCGGTCTTCTTCGACGTCAGCACGCTGGAGGCGCTGGGCGCCCACCTGGCCGACGAACACGGTGCCACCGTCGAGGTCCAGCCGCAGCCACAACCACGGCCGCAGCCGGTCCGTGTCGAGTCCGATCCGCGCATGCCGGTCGCCGTCATCGGCGCGGCGGGGCGGTTCCCGGACGCCCGCAACCTGGACGAGTACTGGGCGAACCTGGTGGCGGGCAAGGACTCCGTCACCGCGTTCCCGCTGCACCGGTACGACGAGAACCACCGCAGGACCATCGAGGCCCAGGACTTCCCCAAGCGGATCGGAGCCCTGGACGACATCGACGCCTTCGACGCCGGTTTCTTCCGCATCCTGCCGCGCGAGGCCGAGCTGATGGACCCGCAGCACCGCCTCGCGCTGGAAACGGTGTGGCAGGCGCTGGAGGACAGCGCGTACCGGCCGGCCGACCTGCCGACCAGCACCGGAGTGTTCATCGGCGTCACGGGCAACGACTACGCGACGCTGCTCACCACGTTCGGCGTGCGGCCGGACGCGTTCACGTCGACCGGGACGACGCACTCGATCCTGGCCAACCGCATCTCGTACCTGCTCGATGTGCGCGGCCCGAGCGAACCGATCGACACGGCCTGCTCCAGCTCGCTGGTGGCGGTGCACCGCGCGATCGAGGCGATCCGTTCCGGCGCGTGTGACATGGCCGTCGCGGGCGGGGTGAACGTGCTGCTCAGCACGGACACGTTCGTCAGCGCGCACCGCGCGGGCATGCTCAGCCCGGACGGCCTGTGCAAGACCTTCGACGCCGGCGCGAACGGCTATGTCCGTGGCGAGGGCGTCGGGGCGGTCGTGCTCAAGCCGCTGGCCGCGGCGGAGCGCGACGGTGACGCGATCCTCGGCGTGCTCAGGGGAAGCGCGTACAACCACGGCGGCCGGGCGAACTCGCTGACCGCGCCGAACGCCGACGCCCAGGCCGAGCTCGTGACGGCCGCCGTCGGCGGCCTCGACCCGGACACCATCGGCTACATCGAGACGCACGGCACCGGCACGGCCCTCGGCGATCCGGTGGAGGTCCGCGCGCTGCGCACGGCGTTCCGCCGGCTGGGGCGCAGCGACGACGGTGCGTGCGGCCTCGGTTCGGTCAAGACCAACATCGGCCACCTGGAGTCGGCGGCGGGCATCGCCGGACTGCTGAAGGTGCTGCTCGCGCTCAAGCACGGTGTGCTGCCCGCGACTCAGCACGTCGAGCAGGTCAACCCGTACATCGAACTGGCCGGCGGTCCGTTCCACCTCGTGCGGGAGAACGAGCCCTGGCCGCGGCCCCGCAACCCTGACGGCAGCCCCGCGCCGAGGCGTGCCGGGGTGAGCAGCTTCGGGTTCGGTGGCGTCAACGCCCATGTCGTCGTCGAGGAATACGTTCCCGGCGACCTGACCGAGGAGGCCGCCGGGACGGTCGCGGTGCCGCTGTCGGCACGCACCGCGCGGCAGTTGACCGACCGCGCCCGGGATCTGCTGTCCTACCTGGAGACGTCGGACGAGGTCCCGCTGCGGTCCGTCGCGTGGAGTCTGCAGGTCGGCCGCGAGGAGATGGCGGAACGAGTCGGCTGGGTCGTCTCCTCGCGTGCCGAACTCGTCGACAGGCTGCGGGCGTTCGTCACCACCGGCGACCGTGGTGTCAGCGGGGACCCGATCGGGCGGTGGATCGGCGGTGCCACCGTCGACTGGCGCTCGTTGTCCGGCGGCGAGCCGCCCAGGCGCGCACAGCTGCCCGGATACCCCTTTGCCCGGGACCGGTTCTGGTTTCCCGGCACCACGAAGGAGACCGGCACGACGCTGCTGACTCCGCGGTGGACGCCGACGCCCGCCGCCGCGACCGGCCGGTACGACCGTCGCGTTGTCCTGCTGTGCGGGGTCGACGGGTCCGTGCCCGGGGCCATCCGCCTCGACACGGTCAAGCAGCGGCCGGAGAGCCGGTTCCGTGATCTGTCCTGGCAGGTGCTGGAGAGCATCCGTGGCCTCGGTGCCCAGGACGGCACCACCCTGGTCCAGGTGATCACGGAGAACATCGCCCTGGCCGGTCTGCTGCGGACCGTCACCAAGGAGAACCCGCGGATCGTCGGCCAGGTCATCGGTGTCGACGGTGACGGCGGTGACGGCGGTGTCGACGTGGCCGCCGTCGTGGCGGAGAACGCCGGTGCCACCGACGACCTCATCGTCTACCGCGACGGTGTCCGGCACACCCGCACCTGGGCCCCGGCCGCGCCCCGGGGAGCGGCGTCCGGCAGGCCCTGGCGAGACGGTGGCGGGTATCTGATCACGGGCGGTGCCGGTGGTATCGGTGCCCTGACGGCCCGCCGAATCGCCGCTGACGTGCGGCGGCCGACCATTGTGCTGGCCGGCCGGTCGCCGGGTGACGACCGGGTCGAGAGCCTGCTCGCCGAGCTGCGGCAGGCCGGCGCGGTCGCGCGGTACGTGCGCGCCGACGTCTCCCGCTGGGAGGAGGTGCGGCACCTCGTCGCCGAGGCGGGCGAGATCACCGGGATCGTGCATTCCGCCGGCGTGGTACGGGATTCGCTGCTCGCGGAGAAGACCGTCGAGCAGTGGGACGACGTGCTCGCGAGCAAGGTGGACGGTCTCGTGCACCTCGACCGGGCCACCGCGCACTGTCCGCTGGAGTTCGTGCTGGCGTTCTCCTCGGGCGCCGGGATCACCGGCAACCCCGGGCAGTCCGACTACGCGACCGCCAACGCCTTCCTCGACGGGTTCGCCGCCGTGCGCAACGCCCTGGTCGCGGACGGGCACCGCCGTGGGCGCACGCTGTCCGTCGCGTGGCCGCTGTGGGAGGACGGCGGCATGCGGGTCGGCGACAGCACCCGGGCGTATCTGTGGGAGGACCGGGGGCTGTCGCCGATGCCCACGGAGGCGGGGTTCACGGCGCTGACCGACGCCTGGAACGCGGGGGCGGACCAGGTGTGGGTGCACCACGGCGACCCGGAGCGGGCGCGGACGGGAACGCCGGCCCCGCCCCCGCCGCTGCCGGCGGCGACTCCCGAACCCGCCGGCGACCCGCACGTCCTCGACCACCTCGTCACCCTGTTCGCCGAGGTCACCAGGCTCGCGCCGGGCTCGGTCGACCCCGACCGCCCGCTCATCGACATCGGCCTGGACTCGGTGCTGGTCCTCCAGCTGAACCGGGAGCTGGTCAAGAGCCATCCCGATGTCTCCTCGACGATCTTCTACGAGCAGCCGACCCTGCGGGCGGTGGCCGACCAGCTCGCGGGCCGCCGGCCGGAACCGGCGCGCCGACGGCCGACCGCCACCGCCCACAAGCCGACCATCAGTACCGAGCAGCCCGTGGCCACCGCCGACGAGCCGGCCGCCACCGTCGAACAGCCGACCGTCGGCACCGACGAGCCGATCGCGATCATCGGGCTGAGCGGGCGCTACCCGGGCGCCGCCGACCCGGACCAGTTCTGGGACAACCTCAGGGCCGGCCGTGACTGCGTCCGTGAGGTGGACCGCTGGCCGCTGGACGGCTTCTTCGAACCGGACCGCAACACGGCGGTCGCCACCGGTCGCAGCTACAGCAAGTGGGGCGGCTTCCTGGACGACTTCGCGGCCTTCGACCCCAGGTTCTTCGGCATCGCCCCGCGCGACGCGTACGCCATGGACCCGCAGGAACGGCTGTTCGTGCAGGCCGCGTGGGAGGTCCTCGAGGACGCGGGCTACACGAGGGCACGCCTCGCCGACCGCCACGGCCACGGGATCGGGGTGTTCGCGGGCGTCACCAAGATCGGCCACGCCCGGCACGGCGTGGGCCGGTTGCCCTCGGGCGAGCTCGTGGTGCCCGGCCTGTCGTTCGCCTCGCTGAGTGCCCGCGCCTCCTACCTGCTCGACCTGCGCGGACCGAGCCTGACGATCGACACGATGTGCTCGGCGTCGCTGACCGCGATCCACGAGGCGTGCGAACAACTCCGGCGCGGCGCGTGCGAGGTGGCGATCGCCGGCGGCGTGAACCTCTACACGCACCCGCTGGACTACGTCGAGCTGTGCCGCTCCGGCATGCTCTCGCCCGACCGGCACTGCCGCAGCTTCGGCGCCGGCGGCCACGGGTTCGTACCCGGTGAGGGCGTCGGATGCGTGCTGCTCAAGCCGCTGTCCCGGGCGGTGGCCGACGGGGACCGCGTGCTCGCGGTGATCCGGGGCTCCGGCGTCAACCACGGCGGACGCACCACCGGCTACACCGTGCCGAGCCCGGTCGCCCAGGCCGATCTGATCCGGCGGACGCTGGACCGGGCCGGGGTCTCCGCGCGGCAGATCGGCTACGTCGAGGCGCACGGCACCGGCACCGAACTGGGCGACCCGATCGAGATCACCGGCCTGACCACGGCGTTCGAGCAGGACACCGCGGACCGGCAGTACTGCGCGATCGGCTCGGTGAAGTCGGGCATCGGCCACCTGGAGGCCGCGGCCGGGGTGGCCGGCCTGACCAAGGTCCTGCTCCAGCTCAAGCACCGGCAGCTCGTGCCGAGCCTGCACGCCGAACAGCTCAACCCGAACATCAGCTTCGAGCGGACCCCGTTCCGGGTCCAGCGCGAACTGAGCCCGTGGCACTCCGACGGCCCGCGGATCGCGGCGGTGTCCTCCTTCGGTGCCGGTGGCTCGAACGCGCACGTGATCGTCGAGGAGTATCCCGTGCAGCCCACTGACGGTGCGACAAGCGGCACCGAACAGGTCGTCGTCCTCTCGGCGAGGACTCCCGAGCAGCTCACCGCGGCCGTCGACGGGCTGGCCGGGTTCCTCGACCGCAACCCGGACACCGACCTCGCCGACCTGGCCTTCACCCTCCAGGTCGGACGGGAGGCGATGGCCGAGCGGTACGCGGTCGCGGTGTCGTCGACCGCGGAGCTGAGGACCGGCCTGCGGGCCGGCCGGGGACACCGGGGCACCGTCGGGGCTTCCGGTGGTCTGCTCGCGGAGATCACCGGCGACAGCGATCTCCAGGAGCTGCTGGTCCAGCGGTGGATCGCCGCCGGCAAGCTGTCCAGGCTCGCGGCGCTGTGGGCGTCGGGCGTCGAGGTGGACTGGGAGCGCCTGCACCGGGGGGCGCCGCGCCGGGTGGTGTCGCTGCCCACGTACCCGTTCGCGAAGGAGCGGTTCTGGATCGGTGACCTGACCCGGCCGATGCCCGCGCCGGCTGCGGCTCCGGTCGTCGAACCCGTTGTCGTGCGGCGGAGTCCGGACGCGGTGCGGCGCGGTCCGGACGAGCTCGTGCCCGCCGTCGTGCGGGAGAAGATCGCCCGCGCGCTGGCGCTGGAGGTCGCCGAGGTCGAGGGCGGGCTGGCGTTCGCCGACTACGGCCTGGACTCGATCCTGGCGATCCGTGTGGTGCACCAGCTCAACGAGGCGCTGTCGCTGGACCTGCCGACGAGCGTGGTCTTCGACTTCAGCACGGCCGACCGGCTGGCCGCGCACCTGCTCACCGAGTACAGGGACACCATCGTCCACACGGAAGGCGTCCCGGAGACGGCGCCGGCGCCGGTGCCCGTGCCGACGCCGGAAACCGTCCCGGGACCGGCCGTGGAACCCGTACCCGTGGGGATCGGGCACCGGGGACGCTCTTCCGTGGACGGGGAGCGCGGACCGATCGCGGTGATCGGCATGAGCGGCCGGTTCGCGGGCGCCGACTCGCTCGACGAACTGTGGACGCACCTGGCCGACGGCGACGACCTGGTCACCGGGACGGCCCGGTTCGACCTCGACGGCGTGAGCATCTGCACCCGGGGCGGCTTCCTCAGCCGCATCGACGAGTTCGACGCGATGTTCTTCAACATCTCCGGCACCGAGGCCGCCGTGATGGACCCGCAGCAGCGGCTGCTGCTCGAAGAGTCCTGGAAGGCGCTGGAGGACGCCGGCTACGCGGGCCGGATGGGCCGGCGGCGCTGCGGCGTCTACGTCGGGGCCTGGGCGGGCGACTACCAGGGGCTGCTCGACCGGGACGCACCGGCGCAGACCCTGTGGGGCAACATGACCTCGGTCATCCCGAGCCGGGTGTCCTACTTCCTCGACCTCAAGGGCCCGGCGATCGCCGTCGACACGTCGTGCTCCAGCTCGCTCGTGGCGATCGACCTGGCGTGCAAGGACCTCTGGTCCGGTGAGACCTCGATGGCGTTGGCGGGCGGGGTGTTCCTCCAGTCCACACCGCGGCTGTACGCGCTCGCGGACCGCGCCGGCATGCTCTCGCCGACCGGCCGCTGCCACACGTTCGACCACCGCGCCGACGGTTTCGTGCCCGGTGAGGGCGTCGGAGTCGTTGTGCTCAAACGGCTTGAGGACGCGCTGGCCGACGGCGACCACGTCCACGGCGTGATCAAGGCCAGCGGGGTCAACCAGGACGGCGCCACCAACGGCATCACCGCGCCGAGCTCGGTGTCCCAGGAGAGCCTGCTCGGCGAGGTGTACGAGCGGTTCGGTGTCGACGTGGAGCGCATCGGACTCGTCGAGGCGCACGGCACCGGCACCAGGCTCGGCGACCCCATCGAGTTCCAGGCGCTCAACCGCGCGTTCCGTGCCCGCACCGACAGGACGGAGTACTGCGCGGTCGGCTCGCTGAAGACCAACATCGGCCACACCCAGTTCGCGGCCGGCATCGCGGGCGTGCTGAAGGTGCTGCTGGCGATGAAGCACCGGCAGATCCCCGCCTCACTGCACTTCGAGACCGCCAACGAGGCGATTCCCCTTGCGGGAAGCCCGTTCTACCTGAGCACCCGTACCCACGGCTGGAATTCACCGCCCGGCGTCCCGCGCTGCGGTGTGGTGAGCTCCTTCGGCGCCAGCGGGACCAACGCGCACCTCGTGATCGAAGAGGCTCCGCCCGTTGCGCGAACCGGTGCACCGCCGGCGGAACACCCGGTGGTGCTGTCGGCCCGGAGCGAGCGGCAACTCGTCGAACAGAAGCGCCGGTTGGCGGCACACGTCCGGGCCGACGCGTCGATCGACCTCGGCGACCTCGCGTACACCCTGGCCGTCGGCAGGGAGCGGTTCGCGCACCGGTTCGCCTGCGTGGTCCGCGATCGTGACGAGCTGCTCCAGGTCCTCGACGGCACGGTCCCGGCCCGGCTGCCCGAGGACGGCCGGGTGCCGGCCCAGGGCCGGCGCATCCCGCTGCCGACCTACCCCTTCTCCCGCGACCGGCACTGGCCCGCGACCGGCGACGATCGGGTGACGCCGGCCCGTGCGGACGGCCCGCCGCGCGACCAGGTGACGCTGACCCGTGCGGACGGCCTGCTGCGCGACCATGTGGTGCAGGGCCGCCACATCCTGCCCGCGGTCGCCTGTCTCGAACTGGCGCGCAAGGCGCTGGGCGCCGTCACGGTGCGGATGCGCAATGTGACGTGGGTACAGCCGCTGGAGGTTGCGGACAGTCCGGTCGACGTACGGGTCGATGTGCGCGCGACCGGCAAGGGCGGTCACCGGTTCGAGATCGCCACCGGCCGAACCGTCTGCTGTGAAGGCGGCATCGCGCCGTCCGACGCCCCGCGCCCGCCCCGGGTCGACCTCGCCGCACTGAGCGTGGGCTGCCGGGAAACCGTCTCCGCCGACCGGATCCACGACGCCCTGGTGTCGATGGGAATCGACCACGGCCCGACCCTCCGGGCGATCCGGCAGGCCCACGTCGGCTCCGGGATCGTGCTGGCCGAACTGGTGCTGCCCGAGTCGGCGGAGCCGGGGCCGCTGACGCCCGCGATGCTGGACTCGGCGATCCAGGCGGCGGTCGCGGCCCACCTCACCGGGATGCGGGACACCGCCGTGCCGTTCGCCCTGGATCAGCTCGACCTGTTCTCCCCGTGCACGCCGACGATGTGGGCGGTGGTGCGGGGCGGCGAGTCCGGGCCGCTCAGCAAGCTGGACATCGACCTGGTCGACGCCGACGGCGAGGTCTGCGTGCGGCTGACCGGATACACCTCGCGCCGCACGGCCCGGACCGGGCCCGCGCTGTTCGCTCCCGTGTGGGACCCGATCACCGCGGTCGACGCGCACGTGCCCTCCCGTACCGACCGGGTACTGGTCGTCGGCGGGCCTTCGGCGCTCGAAACCACCCTGACCTGGCCGCTGCCGCCGTCGGCGTCCGTCGAGGAGGTGACCGCCGCGCTGCGTGGCCTCGGACCGATCGACCACCTGGTCTGGACCGCGCCCGAGACCAAACTGGAGCCCACCGACGCCGCCGGCCACGTGGCCGCCCAGAACGACGGCGTCGTCGCGGCGTTCCGCATGATCAAGGCGCTGATCGGTGCCGGGTACGACGCCCGGCCGCTGGGGATCACGCTGGTCACGGCCCGCGCGCTCGCCACCCACGCCGGCGACCCCGTCCAGCCGGCGCACGCCGGGCTGCACGGCCTGTTCGGGTCGCTGGGGCGGGAGTACCAGCAGTGGACCGTTCGCCGCGTCGACCTCGACGGCCCCGAGTGGCCCGCCGATCTCACGGCCCTGCCCGCCCGGTCGCCCGATGACGCCTGGGTCCGGCGGGCCGGCCAGTGGCTCGCCCGGCACTGGGCGCCGTGCGAGGCACCGGCGAAACCGGTGTACCGCGAAGGTGGCGTCTACGTCGTGATCGGCGGTGCCGGCGGTCTGGGCACGGCGTGGACCGAGCACGTGGTGCGGCACTTCGGCGCGCACGTCATCTGGATCGGCCGCAGCGCCCACGATTCGTCCATCGAGGAGAGGATTCGCACGGTCAAGGGGCGCGGCACGGTCCGCTACCTCAGCGCCGACGCCGGGGATCCGGCCGCGCTGCGCCGTGCCCTGACGGAGATCAAGCAGCGCCACCCGCGGGTCAACGGGGTTGTGCAGGCCGCGCTCGTGCTGCGGGACTCCACCTTCGCCAGGATGGACGAGGCCACGCTCCGCGCGGGGCTGGCGGCCAAGGTCGACGTCACGACCGCGATGGCCGAGGTCTTCGACGGCGAGCAGCTGGACTTCGCCGTGCTGCTGTCGTCGATGCAGTCCTTCACGACAGCGGCCGGCCAGGGCAACTACGCGGCCGGGTGCACCTTCAGCGACGCCTACGCACACGCGCTCGGACAGCACTGGGAGACACCGGTCAGGGTCATGAACTGGGGGTGGTGGGGCAACCTCGGGAGCGTCACGTCCGAGTTCTACCGGGAGCAGCTGAGCCGGGTCGGGCTGGTGTCGATCGAACCGCGCGAGGGGCTCGTCGCCCTGGACTCACTGCTCGGTGGGGACCAGCGGCAGCTCGCGTTCGTCAAGACCGACCAGCACAACACCCTGGCGAACTTCGATCGTGCCACCAGGGTCACCGTGCACGATCGGACGCCGTCCCGGGTTCGCGGTGAGCTGCTGATCACGTCCGACCGAGTGGACGGCCTCCTGGACGAGGTCGTGCGGTGGCGCCGGACCGAGCGGGATCCGTGGCTGGCCAGGGTTCTGGCGGCGCAGCTGGCCTCCGTCGACCACGCCACGATCCTGCCGTTGTACGCCGACTGGCTGGAGCACGCCAGGCGAGTCCTCGGGTCGTCGGCCGTCGAGCCGGTGGACGTCGTGCTCGGGCAGTGGGACCGGCGGTGCGAACTGTGGTCGGCCGACGCCGACCGCACGGCCGAGCTGCGTCTGGTCTCCGCCACGCTCAGGGCGTTGCCCTCCATCCTGACCGGCCGGACCAGGCCCACCGACGTCATGTTCCCGCGCGGTTCCGTGGAACTGGTGGAGGGTTGCTACCGGGACAACCACGTCGCCGACCTGTTCAACCGTGCCATGGCCCGTGCCGCCGTCGGCATCGTGTCGGAGCGGCTGCGCCGGGAACCCGGTGCCCGGCTGCGGATTCTGGAGATCGGTGCCGGTACCGGCGGCACCAGCGCCGGGATGTTCGCCGCGCTCGAGCCGTACCGGGAGAGCATCGAGACCTACGTCTACACGGATCTGTCCAAGGCGTTCCTCAACCACGCGCGTACCACGTACGGGCCGGACGTGCCGTACCTGGACTGCCGGCTGCTCGACATCGAACAGCCGCTGGCCGGGCAGGACATCGCCGAGGGCGGTTTCGATCTGGTGATCGCCGCCAACGTGCTGCACGCGACCAGGGACACCCGCACCACCCTGCGCAACACCAAGGCCGCCCTGCGGGCCGGCGGGTGGCTGCTGCTGAACGAGCTGTCGGCGTTCGACCTGTTCAGCCACCTGACGTTCGGGCTGCTCGAAGGCTGGTGGCTGTTCGACGACCGGTCGCTGCGGATCCCGGGCTCGCCGGCGCTGTCACCGGAGAGCTGGCGGGACGTGCTGGCCGGGGAGGGCTTCGGCACGGTCGTGTTCCCGCTGCCGCAGGCGCTGCCGCTGGGGCAGCAGGTCATCGCAGCGGAGAGTGACGGGGTGGCTCGGCAAGGGGCCGGGGTCAGGCCGGCGGGAGCCGCGCGGCAGGGAGCCGGCGTTTCGGAGCGGCCGGTGCCGGCCCGGCGACCGGAGCCCACGCCCGCCCTGGTTCCCGTGCCCCGACCCCCGGCCATGAGCCCCGAGGCCACCCCGATCCCCGTGCCCCGGCCCGCGGCCGTGAGCCCCGAGGCCGCTCCTTCCGCTTCCTCCGGGCCGGCGACGAAATCCGACCTGTCCGCGCTCATCCTGGCCAAAGCCGCCACTGTCCTGGGCATCCCGGCCGACCGGATCGACACCTCGGCCCCGCTCATCGGCTACGGCCTGGACTCCATCCTGGTCCTCCAGCTCACCAACGCCCTGCGCGAGGACTTCGGCGACGACGTCTCCTCCACCCTGCTCTTCGACATCGAATCCGTCGACGGCCTGTGCGCCCACTTCGCGGGCACGGCGGGCGAACGGTGGAACCTCTCGCGCGGTCAGCTGACCATGTACCGGGACCAGCGGCGCCGGCCGGAGTCGACCGCCTACAACCTGCCGATCCTCTTCGAGATCCACGGTGACCTGGACGAGGCGGCCCTGGAGCGGGCGATCCGCGCCCAGACGGAGATCCACCCGGTGCTGAGCGCGGTCTTCGGTGAGCGGGACGGCGTGCCGTACATGGACATCGACCCCACCAGGGCCCCGTCGTTCGACCGGGTCGACATCGCGGCCGGCTCGCGCGTCGCGCAACTGGCCAGGCTGCGGGGCCTGGTCGACGTCCCGTTCGATCTGGCGGCGGGCCCGCTGGTCCGGACACACCTGGTCTCCCTGGCCGGGCGACGACGGCTGCTGCTGATCACGGCGCACCACATCCTGCTGGACGGCACGTCGACGGCGGTCCTGATCCGCACGCTCAAGGACGCCTACCAGGGCAAGGGAAGTCCGGTCCTGGCCACCTACGGCGACTTCGTCGCCTGGGAGGAGGCGATGCTCGCCGGTCCGCGGGCACAGCAGCACCGGGACTACTGGGTCCATGAGCTGGAGGGGCCGCGTGCCACGCTCGCGCTGCCCTACGACCGTCCGTACGACCCGAAGCGGCTGCCCCGCGTGGACGTGGCGACGGTCCGGCTGCCGCCGGCGCTGGTCACCGCGCTTGCCGACAAGGCGAGGGAACACCGGGTCAGTGTCGCCACCGTGCTGTTCACGACGTACGTGCGGTTCCTGCACCAACTGACCGGGCAGCACGACCTGGTCCTGGGCATGACCACGGCCGCCCGCCACGAGGAGCGGTTCCAGGGCGTGGTCGGCCAGTTCGCGAACTGCCTGCCCATCCGCTGCACGGTCACCGACGGCTTCCCCGAACTGCTCAAATCCGTGCAGCGCAAGATGGTCGCCGGCATCGAGCACGGCGCCTACCCGTTGCGGGAGATCACCCGCGCGCTGGGAACGGACGACGAACCGCTGGTCCTGACGAACTTCCTGTTCCAGAACTTCGACGGCGCGGAACTGCTCACCAACGACTCGCCGGCCGGTCAGGGCGAGTTGGACCTGCGGCTGTTCGACGACCTGCCGTACACCGGGGAATATGTACTCTCCGCGGAATTCTATCGGGAGGGTGACGGGTACAAGATGTTCCTCAAGTACGACGCGAATGCGTTCAGTGGAGCCACCGCGCGCCGTATGACGGACGAGTGGTATTCGATCATTCAGAGTGAGCTGGGCCTGCGATAAGGGATCGTCGCGCCCCGGCGACGCCGGGCGCCGCACGGCATCCGGGCCGCGACGGTCGTCACGGCCCGGATGCCGTCGCTCGCCCGAACGTGACGGTCAGGCCAGGGTCCTGAGCACGGCCGGGTCGTAGGGGACGGTCTGGGCCAGCTCACCGCGGAGCACCTTCGCCGCCCAGTCCGGGTTGGCCAGCAGCGTCCTGCCCACGGCGACGAGGTCGAACTCGTTGCGCTCCAGACGGGCCACCAGCTCGTCGATGCCGGTCACGCCGGCCTGCCGGGTGAAGCCCTGGGCGAATTCGCCCTCCCCGTACTGCCGGTCCAGGCCGACCGAGCCGACCGTCACGGTGGCCTTGCCGCTGAGCTTGCGCACCCAGCCGGCCAGGTTGAGCTCGCTGCCGTCGAATTCGGGCAGCCAGTAGCGGCGGGTCGAGGCGTGGAACACGTCGACACCGGCGTCCGCCAGCGGGGTCAGCAGCTGCGCCAGCTCGTCCGGGCTCTCCGCGATGCGGGCCCCGTACTGGTTGACCTTCCACTGGGAGAGCCGGAAGAAGACCGGGAACCCCGGGCTGACGACCGCGCGGACGGCCTGCACGATCTCGGCGCCGAAGCGGGCGCGGGAGGCCGGGTCGCCGCCGTAGCGGTCGGTACGCCGGTTGGTGCCGCTCCACAGGAAGTCGTCGATCAGGTAGCCGTGCGCGCCGTGCAGTTCGACGCCGTCGAACCCGAGCCGCTCGGCGGCCACGGCGGCCTCCGTGAAGGCGGCCACCGTGTCGTCGATGTCCTGCTGGGTCATGGCCCTCCCCGTCGGGGCGCCGTCCAGCCCCAGCCCGGACGGGCCCTCGGCGGGCGGCTCGGTCCCGGTCCGCGCGACCCCGGTGTGCCACAGCTGCGGAATGATCCTGCCGCCGGCCTGGTGCACCCGCCGGACCACGTGGGCCCAGCCCGCCAGGGACTCCTCACCGTAGAAGTGGGGCACGTTCTCGTACGCGGCGGCGGCAGCGCGGTTGACGTAGGTGCCCTCGGTGATGATCAGCCCGACCTGGTTGGCCGCCCGGCGGGCGTAGTACTCCGCCACGTCCTGGCCCGGCACCCCGCCGGGGGACTGCATCCTGGTCATCGGGGCCATCACGATCCGGTTGGGGAGCCTGAGATCACCCACGGTGAACGGCTCGTCAAGGCTTGCCATTGTTCCTCCCGAATGGTCGGCACTACTTGGACAGACGCCCCGTGTGCGCCTTTCCCCCAACCCGACAAAGCGCTTCCAGGCTGTTCGGAAAGTTTTGTGGCCGCACGGGCAGCGCATGATTATCGCCCTTTCCGACCGCAAACGTCCAGCCGGTGGTGACGGTGACGCCGCCGGTGGATTGCCTGATGCGATCCAGTGCATCGACATAATCAGCTTGACCGTGTCAACGAGATCGCTGATAGTGGTCGTAGTGATTCCGCACCGCCATGATCAGCCGGAGCGAAACTCCCACGGCAAATCGCGACCGGAGAATTGATTTCCCCTGCTGATCCGTGTCGCGGACAGGGTTGTCGAGGCAGGAAAAGGGGGCAGAACCCAGGGTGAGCCAAAGTCGCCTTACCGCAAGGATGCCCGACGGGCTGGAAGGCAAGCGGGCCGTGGTTACCGGCGGTAGCCGCGGTATCGGCGCCGCGATCGTACAGAACCTGCTCGACGCCGGCGCCACCGTGGTGACCTCCGCCCGCAACCCGACCGAGCACACCCCGTCCGCGGCCACGTTCGTGCGGGCCGATCTCAGCACGCCGGACGGTGTGCGCGGGTTCGCGGCCGCCGCGCTGGAAGATCTCGGCGGAGTGGACATCGTCGTCAACAACGCGGGTGGCTGTCGGGCCTTTCAGAGCGCGCTGGACATTGAAAACGACTGGCAGTACACGGTGGACATCAACTTTCTGGCCGCCGTCCGGCTCAATTCCGCACTTGTGCCGTCCATGCGCGCGAACGGCGGCGGGGTCATCGTGCACCTCTCGTCCATCGCCACCATTTCGTCCTATCCGATGATCCTGCACTATGCCGCCGCCAAGTCCGCGCTCGAAACGTACAACAAGGGGCTCGCGGCCGAGTTGGCACCGCACGGCATCCGCGTCGTCGCCGTCTCTCCGGGGAACGTGATGACACCGGGGGCGGACGAGGCCCGCGAGAAGATCGTCGACTATCTCGGCAGCGAGTCCGAGGAGTGGGCCGACGAAATTCCGCTCGGGCGGATCGGCCAGTCCCAGGACATCGCCGATGCGGTCGGCTTTCTGGTCTCCCGACGCGCTTCGTGGATCACCGGCAGCAATCTCGTCATCGACGGCGGGCGGACCACGGCCCTGTGACCAGCGGCTGACACCCGACGGGATCCGGCATCGGCCGCAGACCCGCGAACTCCGAGGATCACGGACTCCGGCCGGACCAGTCACCACGTATGCCCAGTAACCACGGACGCACAGACAACCGCTTGCCAGGACGGGAAGGACGGACACGATGACCGCGACAGAGGACGGGGTGCCGGCCTATCCGTTCGGTCCGGCCGACCGGCTCGACGTGGACCCGAAGCTGGCCGAGATCTGCGGCGAACAGCCGGTGCTGCGCGTGAGCCTGCCCTACGGTGGCGACGGCTGGCTGGTCACGCGGCACGCGGACGTCAAGACGGTGCTGGCCGACCCCCGCTTCAGCCGGGCCGCCGCGGTCGGCGAGGACGTGCCCCGCACGGTCTCCGCCGGGCTGCCCAGCACCTCCATGCTGAGCATGGACCCGCCGGAACACAGCCGGCTGCGGCGCCCGGTGGCAAACGCCTTCACGCTGCGCCGTGTCGAGGCGATGCGCCCGCGCATCGAGCAGATCGTGAACGGCCTGATCGACACCATGATCGCCGCGGGACCGCCCGCCGACCTGACTCGGACGCTGACCTGGCCGCTGCCGCTCACGGTGATCTGCGAACTGCTCGGCGTGCCCGTCGCCGACCGCGACCGGTTCAGCGTCTGGGTGGACGGCCTGCTGATGCTGTCCGATCCGGCCCGGTCCGCGCGGGCCCGCGAAGACCTCAACGACTACCTCGCCGGTCTGGTCGCCCTCCGCCGTACCGCCCCCACCGACGACCTGCTCGGCGAGCTGGTCACCGTGCGGGACGAGGGGGACCGGCTCAGCGAGGAGGAGTTGGTCAGCCTCGGGGTCAGCCTGCTGTCCGCCGGTCAGGAGGCCACCGCCAACCAGCTCGGCAACTTCGTCTACACGCTGCTGACCGAGCCCGGTCTCTGGCGGGAGCTCGTCGCCGATCCCGGCCTGGTGCCCGGTGCGGTCGAGGAGCTCTCCCGGATCATCCCGATCAGCGCCTTGGCCGGCTTCACCCGTATCGCCACCGAGGACGTGGAACTGAGCGGGCGAACCGTTCGCGCCGGCGACGCCGTGGTCGCCGAACTGGCCCTGGCCAACCGGGATCCCGAGGTGTTCGACCGCCCCGAGGAGATCGACTTCCACCGCGGGAACGTCCCGCACGTCACCTTCGGGCACGGCGTGCACTACTGCCTCGGCGCGCAACTGGCCAGGACGGAGTTGCGCGTGGTGCTCGAGTCCCTGGTCCGCCGCCTGCCCGGTCTGCGCCTCGCGGTGCCGGCCGACCAGGTGTCCTGGCGGACCGAGCGCCTGATCCGCGGGGCTGCCGCGCTGCCGGTCAGCTGGTGAGGCTCTCACCGGCGGGAAGGGCCGCCGGAGGCTGTCGTCGCCCGCGTCCCCTGCCCCTCGACCAGTACCCAGTCCGACCTGCACGACTCGCCGACATCACCGGGACGCTACGGGAGGGCTGACCATGGCCGAACCACTGGAGGCGATCACTGCGGCGGTGCATGACCCGGGCAAGGGGCTTGCCGAGGTCATGGCGGCCGTCATGGAGGGCTACGGGGACCGGCCGGCCCTCGGCGAACGTGTCAGGGAACCTTCGACGGGGCGCCTGCTCCCGAGGTTCGGCACCATCAGCTACCGCGAACTGTGGACACGCGTCCGTGCGGTCGCCGGCACCTGGTACCACGACCCGGAGTATCCGTTGGGCGCGGGCGACCGGATCGGCATCCTGGGCTTCAGCAGCACCGACTACGCGACGCTCGACCTCGCCTGCATCCACTCGGGCATCGTGTCCGTGCCGCTGCAGTCCAGCGCGCCGCTGTCCCAGCTGCGGCCGATCATCGCGGAGACCGGGCCGCGCGTCCTCGCCGCGAGCACCGAGCGCCTGGACACCGCCGTCGAAGCCGTTCTCGGGGAAACGTCGATCCAGCGCGTGATCGTGTTCGACTACCGCCCCGAGGTCGCGGACCAGCGCGAGGCCTTCGAGTCCACCCGGCGGCGCCTGGCCGAAGCCGGCCGCCCGGTGGTCGTCGAATCGCTGGCCGCGGTGATCGAACGCGGAACCCGCCTGCCGCCCGCTCCCCTGTTCACCGCCGACGCCGGCGACGATCCGCTGGCCCTGCTCATCTACACGTCCGGCAGCACCGGGACCCCCAAGGGTGCCATGTACACCCAGCGGCTGGTCGGCACCGCGTGGAACGGGTTCACCTACGGCTCGGCGGACGTGCCCGCGATCGTCGTCCACTACATGCCGCAGAGCCACCTCGCCGGCCGCTATTCGCTGATGGGCTCGCTCGCCCGGGGCGGTGTCGGCCACTTCACCGCCAGGAGCGACCTCTCCACCCTGTTCGAGGACATCGCGCTGGTCCGCCCCACGGAGCTGACCATGGTTCCGCGCGTGTGCGACATGCTCTTCCAGCAGTACCGGAGCGAGCTGGACCGGCGGGCCGGCGAGCCGGGTGACGTCGAGGCGGCGGTGAGGAGGGAGCTGCGGGAGAACTTCCTGGGCGGGCGCGTCGCCAAGGCCTTCGTCGGGACCGCCCCGATCTCCGCCGAGCTGGCGGCCTTCGTCGAGTCCTGCCTGGATCTCCACCTGTACACCGGTTACGGCTCCACCGAGGCCGGCGGGGTGCTGCTCGACACGGTGGTGCAGCGCCCGCCGGTGATCGACTACAAGCTGGTCGACGTCCCGGAACTGGGCTACTTCCGAACCGACCTCCCGCATCCGCGCGGGGAACTGCTGCTCAAGACGGCCAGCGTCATTCCCGGGTACTACCAGCGGCCCGAGGTCACCGCCGAGATCTTCGACGAGGACGGCTACTACCGGACCGGCGACATCATGGCCGAGCTCGGGCCCGACCGGCTGGTCTACGTCGACCGCACCAAGGACGTCCTGAAGCTGTCCCAGGGCGAGTTCGTGGCCGTCTCCCGCCTGGAGGCCCTCTTCGTCGCCGGCCCCCTGGTCCGGCAGATCTTCGTGTACGGCAACAGTGAACGCGCCTACCTGCTCGCGGTGGTGGTGCCCACCCCGGAGGCGCTGGCCAGGAGCGGCGGGGACGTCGAGTCGCTCAAGCCGCTGCTCAGCGCGTCGCTCCAGCGGATCGCCGGGGAGGCCGAACTCAACTCGTACGAGATCCCCCGCGACTTCGTGATCGAGACCGAACCCTTCAGCTCCGCGAACGGCCTGCTCGCCGACAGCCACAAACTGCTGCGCCCCAGGCTCAGGGAGCGTTACGGCGAGGCCCTCGAACGGCTCTACGCCGAACTCGCCGACGGGCAGGCCAGGCGACTGCGCGAACTGCGGCAGGCCGGGCCGGACCAGCCGGTGCTGGAAACGGTCGGCCGGGCCGCCCAGGCACTGCTGGGCTGCCCGGACACCGAGCTGCGCGCCGACGCGCACTTCACCGCCCTGGGCGGGGACTCCCTGTCCGCGCTGTCCTTCTCCAGCCTCATGAAGGAGATCTTCCACATCGAGGTTCCGGTCGGGGTGGTCATCAGCCCGACCAACGACCTGGCGCGGTTGGCGGGGTACATCGAGGCGGAGCGCGAGTCCGGGGCGAAGCGGCCCACGTTCGCCTCCGTCCACGGCGGGAACGGCTCCGAAGTCCGCGCCGGCGACCTCACCCTGGAGAAGTTCGTCGACGCGCCGACGCTCGCCGCCGCCCCGGCGCTGCCCCGCCCCGACGGTGCCGTGCGGGCCGTCCTGCTGACCGGGGCCAACGGCTACCTCGGCCGGTTCCTGTGCCTGGAATGGCTGGAGCGGCTGGCGCCCTCGGGCGGCAGGCTGATCTGCGTCGTCCGCGGAAGCGACGCGGTCGCAGCGGCGAAGCGGCTCGAGAAGGCCTTCGACAGCGGCGACGCCGAACTGCTCCGGCGGTACCGGGAGCTGGCCGACGGGACCCTGGAAGTGCTCGCGGGTGACATCGGCGAGCCGTACCTGGGCCTGGGCGAGGACGCCTGGAACCGGCTGGCCGACACCGTGGACCTGATCGTCCATCCGGCCGCCCTGGTCAACCACGTGCTGCCGTACACCCAGTTGTTCGGACCCAACGTCGTCGGCACGGCCGAACTGATCCGGTTGGCGCTCACCACGCGGATCAAGCCCGTCACCTACGTGTCCAGCGTCGCCGTGCAGGCCGGAGCCGCGGCTGCGGCCCTCGACGAGGACGCCGACATCCGCGGCACCAGCCCGGTGCGGCGGCTCGATCAGGGCTACGCCAACGGGTACGCGACCAGCAAGTGGGCCGGCGAGGTCCTGCTCCGGGAGGCACACGACCTGTGCGGCCTGCCGGTCGCCGTCTTCCGGTCGGACATGATCCTCGCGCACAGCCGGTACGCGGGGCAGGTGAACGTGCCCGACATGTTCACCCGGCTGCTGCTCAGCCTGGTCGCCACCGGCATCGCGCCGGGCTCGTTCTACCGGACCGGCGCCCGCGCGCACTACGACGGTCTGCCGGTCGACTTCACCGCCGAGGCCATCGCCTCGCTGGGCGCGCGGGCCACCGAGGGCTACCGGACCTTCAACGTGCTGAACCCGCACGACGACGGCATCTCGCTGGACACCTTCACCGACTGGCTCACCGAGGCCGGCCACCCGATCCAGCGGATCGACGACTACGACGAATGGCTCGCCCGCGTCACGGCCGCGGTCCGCGCCCTGCCGGAGAGGCAGCGTCCGCACTCGCTGCTGCCCCTGCTGCACGCCTTCGCGCAACCCCAGGAAGGCGGCCCGGGTCCGGCGGTCCCCGCCGAGCGGTTCCACGCCGCCGTACGAGCCGCCAAGATCGGCCCCGGCGAGGACATCCCCCACCTGTCGGCGGCCCTCATCCGCAAGTACGTCACCGACCTGCGCCGGCTCGGCCTGCTCTAGGGCTTGGTCCCGCCCGTTGGCGGTGGCGTCACGAGAACGAAATGAGAACCCGGCATGGAACAGAACATCAGCGAGACGGCGATCCGGTGTCTGCGGCGGCTGGAGGAGTACGACTTCGCCGGCGTCCGGGCGATGTGCACCGACGGGGCCACCGTGTGGCAGAACGACGGCAAGGCGGAGCAGGCGATCGACGAGCGACTGGAACAGTTCAAGTCCTTCGTCACCACCCTCGATTCGCTGCGGTACGACGTGATCCGCCAGTTCCAGAATCCGAACGAGGTGCTCCAGCAGCAAGTACTTCACCTGGCCATGGCCGACGGGTCCCGCAGCGAACTCCACGCCGCGGTGTACTTCCGGTTCGACGGCGGCCTCATCGACCGGATCGAGGAGTACGTCTACACCGTGCCGGCGGGCACGCCGGGATAGTCGGGCGGCGGCCAGGTGGCCGCGCGGCAGCCGGTCGCAACCGTGCCGTCCATGCCGCCCGTTCGGCGTCCGGCACCGCTCAGCGCGACCGGCGCAGCTCCTCCAGCTCACCGGTCATCCGGCCGAGGAAGCGCGCCACCGCGGCCAGCTCCGCCGCGGTGAACTCGCCGCGTACCGCCTCGGTCCGGCGCGCCACCGGGGCGAACCACTCGGCCGCCATCCGCCCCGCCCCCGGCAGGTAGTGCACCAGGACCTGCCGGCGGTCGGCGGCGTCCCTGGTCCGCCGGACGTGCCCGGCCCGCTCCAGCCGGTCCAGCACGGCGGTGACCGCCCCCGAGCTGAGCGCCAGCTCCTCGCCCAGCCGGCCGGGGGTGATCCCGCCCGGCTCGCCGGCCGGGCCGGGCGCCGCCCGCATGACGGCGAGCAGCGCCTGGACGTCGGTCGCGTGCAGCCCGCTCGCGGCGGCGAAGCCGTGGCCGAGCAGGTTCATCTCGGAGGCGAGGTCCTGGAGCAGCCGGCCGAGTACCGGGGTGTCGGACGGCCCCGGGGGCGGCGGGGTCGTGATCGGCTCCTGCTCCGACAAGGTCATCTTCTCCGGTCGCGGACGGCGTTCCTACCCGTTCAGCCTAACGGCCGGGATAGCGCCGGACGCGGCCGCCGGCCGCTCACACCTGGTCCGCGACCGGCTCCCGGACGGCCTGGCGGACCGTCACCGGACGCGGCCGGGCCGGCCACCAGACCCGGTCGCCGAGGTCCCGGACCAGCGCGGGCACCAGCAGCGAGCGCACCAGCAGGGTGTCCAGCAGCACGCCGAACGCCACGATGAAGGCGATCTGGGCGAGGAAGGCCAGCGGGATCACGCCCAGCGCGGCGAAGGTCGCGGCGAGCACCACCCCGGCCGAGGTGATCACCCCGCCGGTCGCCGTCAGGCCGCGCAGCACCCCCTCCCGGGTGCCGGCCCGCAGCGCCTCCTCGCGCACCCGGGTCATCAGGAAGATGTTGTAGTCCACCCCGAGCGCCACCAGGAACACGTATCCGTACAGCGGCACCGAGGGGTCGGTGGCCGAGAAGCCGAACACGTGCGGGAAGACCAGCGCGCTGACCCCGAGCGTCGCCAGGTAGGAGAGCGCCACGGTGGCCGCGAGCAGCACCGGGGCGAGCAGCGAGCGCAGCAGCAGCACGAGCACGGCGAGGACGCAGACCAGCACGACCGGCATGATCAGTGTCCGGTCGCGCTCGGCCGTGACGCGGGTGTCGTACTGCTGCGCGGTGTACCCGCCGACCAGCGCGTCCGCGTCCGGCACCGCGTGCACGGCCTGCCGCAGGCTCCGCACGGTGGCGATCGCGGCGTCGCTGTCGGCCGGGTCGGCGAGCGTGACGTCCAGCCGGACCTTCCCGTCCACCTCCTTGGCCGGCCCGCCCGGCGCCCCGCCGGTGTACGGGCGGACGGCCGCCACCCCGGGGACGGCACCGGCCGCCGCGGTGACGGCCTCGGCCCGCCCGGCGGCGGCGATCACCACGGCCGGGTTGCCGGAGCCCCCCGCGAAGTGCGCGGAGAGCAGCCGCTGGCCGGCCACCGAGGGCTGGGCCTTGATGAACAGTTCGGTCTGCGGCACCCCGCCCGCGTCCAGGGTGGGCGCGAAGGCCGCCAGCCCGGCGAGGACGGCCAGGCTCACCGCCCAGGTCGCGCGCGGCCGCCGGCCGACCAGCCCGGCCACCCCGGCCCAGACGGCGTGCACCGGTGCCCGCCCGTCCGCGGCCGGGCGGGCCGGCCAGTACGCGGCGCGGCCGAGCAGCACCAGCGCGGCCGGGAGGAAGGTGAGCGCGGAGAGCACCGCGCAGCCGATCCCGATCGCGCCGACCGGCCCGAGCGCCCGGTTGTTGGTCAGGTCGGAGATCAGCAGCACCAGCAGGCCGAGGGCGACGGTCGCCCCGGAGGCGGCGACCGGTTCGACGGACTGCCGCCAGGCGGTGCGCATCGCGGCGAACCGGTCGCCGTGCAGGTGCAGTTCCTCGCGGAAGCGGGCCGACAGCAGCAGCCCGTAGTCGGTGGCCGCGCCGATCACCAGGATCGACAGCAGCCCCTGCACCTGGCCGTCCACCCGGACCACGCCGTGGTCGGCGAGCAGGTAGACCAGCGCGCAGGCGATGCCGAGGGCGAACACCGCGCCGAGGATCACCAGCAGCGGCAGCAGCACACTGCGGTAGACGGCGAGCAGGATCAGCAGCACCACCCCGAGGGCGACACCGAGCAGCAGCCCGTCGATCCCGGCGAAGGCACCGCCGAGGTCGGCCAGGATCGCGGCCGGCCCGGTCAGGCCGACCGTGGAGTCCGGGACCTGCCCGGCGAGTTCGCGGACGGCCCGGACGCTGTCGCCGGTCTGTCTCCCGAGGTCGGAGCGGAACTGGACGACGCCCTGCAGGGCCCGGCCGTCCTCGGCGGGCACGGCCGGCGAGACCCGCCCGGTGGCACCGGTGACGCCGGCGGCCGCGCGCAGCGCCCGCTCGGCGGCGGCCCGCTGGGCGTCGTCCACGGCTCCGGTGCGGCTCTCCCAGACCACGATCAGCGGCATCGCGGCCCCGGTCTGGAACTCCCGTCCGAGCCTCGCCACTTCGGTCGACTCGGCGCTGCGCGGCAGAAAGGCGGCCCGGTCGTTGGTGGCGACCTGGGAGAGCTTTCCGGCGTAGGAGCCGAAGGCTCCGCCCAGCCCGAGCCAGACGACGAGCAGGGCCAGCGGGATCAGCAGCCTGGTGCGGCGCCGGACGGCAGGGGGGGCGGTGAGCATGGCGGGAACGCCCTTCGCGCGGGGGCGGGTCACGGACAGCGGGATCATATCTCTCGATGATCGAGATACTTCACCGTCGAGAGGCCTCCCGCCCCGTCGGCGGAGCGGTCACCGGGAGCGCGCACCCGCCGAGGGCCTCCGGGATCCGGACACGCAGATTCACCCGATCGAGTGGCGGTTGGTGCGCATAGAAACAAATCGGCCCGGAAACACTAGTCCATGGCTGACCCATCAGCCTCAACTCACACCCTCACCATAGGAGTTGTTCCCATGGCCCTCCCCATCGCCGACGCCAAGACCCTCAAGTCCGCCCTCGCCGTGACCGTCGACCAGGTCAAGACGTGGCACTCCCTCACGTTCGCGACCGTCCAGGACGCCGTGACCTTCGTCAACCTCGCGCCCGCCCAGGGCGCCGGGGAGTTCGGGTTCTCCTACCGCCCGGACGGGCAGGTGGACGCGATCTACTTCCTCTGAGCCCTCGCGGCACCGACGGCCCCGGGCTCCGGCCCGGGGCCGTCGCCCCGCCCGGTCCGGCCCGCGCACCCACCGGGGTGCGCGGGCCGGACCGGCACGGCGGTGGGGGTCAGCCGGCGATGGGCCCGGTGTCGAGGCGGATGTGGTCGACGGCCCAGTACCAGTTGTTGCCGGCGTCGTACATCCGGAACTTCAGGGTCACCGTACGGGCGCCCGCCGGAACGGCGAACTGCTTGGTGACGAAGGCGTTCTGGACGTCCTTGCCGGCGTTGTCGTTGCCGGTGGCGTCGCTGCTGTAGCTGAGCAGGCGGATCTCGGTGCCGTTGTCGAAGACGGCCGTCACGGCGGCCTTCTGCGGAGCCTCCTGACGGTAGTGCGAGTCGAAGGCGAGGTACAGCGTGCTCGCGCCGGACGGGAGTTGGACAGCGGGCGAGACCAGGGTGGAGTCGAAGACGCCCTTGCGGGACGGCGCGCCGGTGTCGTCCCAGTCGTCGGGGTCGGCGACCGCGAGGACGCCCAGACCGCGGGTGAAGTTGCCCCGGTCCTGGCCGGCCGGGGTGGACCAGGCCCGCTTGGTGTGGAAGGTCCAGCCCTGGAGCCGGACGGTGCCCTGCGGCATGCCCGGCGCGTTGACCACCGACCAGCCCTGCGGGGCCTGCGGGGTCCAGCCGAGCACGCCGTCCAGCGGCTGGAGGGCCCCGGCCAGCGACTCGAAGTCCTCGCCGAGCAGGTGGCCGGCCATCGTGGGGGCGGTACGCGCGGCGATCTCGCCGTCGGCGACGGCGAAGCGGTTCCCGGCCAGTGCCCGGGCGGTGACCAGGACGCGGTGGGTGGCACCGTCGGGCAGCTGGGCGGGCGGGGTGACGTCCCATTCGGCGGTGCCGGTGGCGCCCGCCGCGAGCGTGGCGGGCGGCGCGGTGACGGCGGTGACCGTCCAGCCGGCCGGGACGACCGGCTGTGCCTCGATCGCGCTCAGCGCGGCGGCGGCGGTGAACCGGGCGCTGATCCGGGCGGGCCGCCCGGGCAGCAGGACGGCCTCGTCGATGGTGGTGGAGGCGGCCCTGAGGGCGACCTCCAGGGCGAGCGGGTCGGACAGGCCCAGCGCCGGGTCGGTGACGGTCCGCTCGTCCCACGGGAAGCGGCCGGCGATCCGGCGGCGGAAGGCGAGGTCGCCGCGGACGGCCACCGCGACGTCGTACCAGCCCTCCGGGCCGACGGTCAGGTTGACGGTCTTGTCGTCGCCCGCCGCGACCCTGACCTCGCGCAGCCCGTCCCCGTAGGCGAGGTCGCCGACCAGGAAGGTCTGGGCGGTGCGCGAGCGGTTGATCACGTCCACCTCCAGCACCTTGCCGTTGCGCTCCTCGGAGAGCGAGACCTCGTACGCGGCGGCGGCGCCGCCGCGCAGGTGCCAGAGCGCGCCGTTGGGGCCGTGGACGCGCAGGTCGTAGCCGTCGGGCCCGACCGTCCAGACGTCCGAGAGCCGGTTCTTGGCGCCCACCGTGTAGTGGCGGGGCGCGCTGCCGGGCTCGGGGTAGACGGCGAAGACGGCGCCCTGGCGGCCCTGGTTGATGAAGTCGACGGTCAGCTCGTTGCCCTTGAGCTTCGGCTTGACCAGCAGGTTGTACGGCGCGGGCCGGGCGGTGCGGGTGCCGCGCTGCTGCTGCGGGAGGACCTGCGGGCTGGGCACGGTGGGGGCGGGCAGCTTGCCGGTGTCCACGACCTTCTGCCGGTTGCCGCTGGTGTCGGGCAGCTCCGGCCAGACCGGGTTGCGGCCGGAGAAGTCGAAGACGTTGGTGAGGTCGCCGCAGACGGCGCGCCGCCAGGGGCTGATGTTGGGCTCCTGGACGCCGAAGCGCTGCTCCAGGAAGCGCAGCACCGAGGTGTGGTCGTAGACGGTGGAGTCGACCACGCCACCGCGCGTCCACGGCGAGACGACGACCATCGGCACCCGGACGCCGAGGCCCATCGGATACGGGCCGGAGACCACGGTCTCCCCGGCGGGCAGGGTGTCCGACCAGGTGAGCGAGCCGTCGGCGGCCTTCACCCGGTACCTGCCGTCCTGGCCGACCACCCGGTGGTAGGTCGAGCCGCCCTTGCTCACCCGGACCACCACCTCGCCGTCGACGGAGACGGTCGACTTGCCGCGCCCGGCCGCCAGCGGCGGGACGGGCGGCAGCTGGTGGTCGAAGAAGCCGCCGTGCTCGTCGTAGTTGAGGATGAAGACGGTCTTCTCCCACACCTCGGGCTTGGCCGCCAGCGCCGCGAGCAGCCGGGCCGTCAGGTGTTCACCGTTCGGCGGCGCGTAGTTGGCGTGTTCGGAGAGCGCGGCGGGCGCGATCAGCCAGGAGACCTGCGGCAGCCGGTCCGCCTGGACGTCGGCGGTGAACGCCTCGACCAGGGCGTCGCCCATCGCGAACGGGTCGTTCTTCTTCGCCGGGTCGCCGACGGCGCGCATGCCGCGCTCGTACAGCGGCTCGCCCGGCTTGGCCTTGACGAAGGGTGCGAACCAGGCCAGCGCGTTGTCGTCGAAGTTGTCCAGCGCCTGGTACGTCTTCCAGCTGACGCCGGCCCGCTCCAGCCGCTCGGCGTAGGTGGTCCACTCGTAGCCGCCGGGGATCTCGGTGTTGTCGGTCACCGGGGTGTCGCGCACGGTGCCGCCGCTGGTGCCGGTCATCAGGTGCTCGCGGTTGGTGTTGGTGTTGCACTGCACCGACGCGTAGTAGGCGTCACAGGTGGTGAACACCGAGGCGAGCGCGTTGTAGAACGGCATGTCGGCGCTCTCGTAGTAGCCCTGGCCGAGCCAGCCGCTGGCGCGGCGGGTGACCGAGCCGTCGGCGAGGCCGTCGTTCCAGGCCTTCATCGAGTCGACGAAGCCGAAGGCGGGGGCGCCCTGCTGGTACGCGTTGGTGTGTGCGGCGTTCATCGGGAACGGCAGCAGGTGCCCCTCCTTGCGGCCCGGGTCGGGCTGGTGGAACACCGAGCGCCCGTTGACCCCGCGCACCGCCGTCCGGTCGCCGAAGCCGCGCACGCCGGGCAGTGTGCCGAAGTAGTGGTCGAACGCGCGGTTCTCCTGCATGAACACCACGACGTGCTGGATGTCCGCCAGCCGGCCGGGCCGGGCCGGCGCGGCGAGCGCCTCGCGCACGCTCAGCGGGAGGGCGGACAGCATCGCGGCCGCCGCCGCGCCGCCGAGCAGGGTGCGGCGCGACAGTTCGGGCATCGGACTCATCGGGGGGTGACTCCTTGTTCGCGGGCGCTGGGCCACCGTTCGGCCCAGACCCGTTATGTCTATGCGCCCCAGATGGACGGGACCGGCGTGTTGGATGGCGCTTCGGTGACGGCCCGTGGACTCCAAGCTGTCCAGACAACTTGACGACCGGACAGGCCTCCGCACCGCCCCTGACCGGCCCCGGACGGCAGCCGTCCCCCCTCCGCCACCGGACCCCGGCCCGGCGTGTCACCCCCGAGGTCACACTCCGCGTACGCGCCACCCCCTAGCGTGTCCTCCCGCAGGACGCCGAGTTCGGGAGTGAGATGCCGAGGAGCCGCAGAAGCCCGCGCCGGGCCGCCCGGCCGGCCGCGCTCGCACTGGTGCTGGCGCTCGCCGCCTGTGGCGGCGGTGGCGGCGGAACCGGCCCGACCGTCCTGGAGTGGTACAACTTCCCCGACGACTCCGGCGCCCTCCAACAGGCCGCCGACACCTGCGGCCAGGCCTCCGGCGGCCGCTACGAGATCCGCTACAACAAACTGCCGCGCACCGCCGACGGCCAGCGCCAGCAACTGGTCCGCCGGCTCGCGGCGCACGACGCGGGCGTCGACATCATGGGCCTGGACGTCACCTGGGCACCGGAGTTCGCCGAGGCCGGCTGGATCCGCGAGTGGACCGGGGCGCTGAAGGAGCAGGCCCGCGCCGACACCCTGGCGGCCGCGCTCACGACGGCCACCTGGAAGGACCGGCTCTACGCCGTCCCGTACAACTCCAACACCCAACTGCTCTGGTACCGCGATGACCTGGTGGCCGGCCCGCCCCGCACCTGGGGCGAGATGCTCGGCCAGGCCGAAGCCCTGGCCAGGGCCGGAAAACCGCACCATGTCGAGGTGCAGGGCGCCCAGTACGAGGGGCTGACGGTCTGGTTCAACACCCTGGTGACCAGCGCCGGCGGCACCATCCTCACCCCGGACGCCTCCGCCCCCTCGCTCGGGGCGCCCGCCGTCACCGCCGCGGGCATCATCCGGGACCTCGCGCACTCCCCCGCCGCCGACCCCTCGCTCGCCAACCAGATGGAGGACCAGAACCGGCTGGCGATGGAGTCCGGGACGGCCGCCTTCGAGCTCAACTACCCCTTCGTCTACCCGTCGATGAAGGCCAACCGGCCCGCGCTGTTCCCGCACCTGCGCTGGGCGCCCTACCCGGCGGTGACCGCGGACCGCCCGGCGAGCGTCACGATCGGCGGCATCGACCTCGCCGTCGGTGCCTACGGCCGCCACCCCGAACTGGCCCACGAGGCCACCCTCTGCCTGCGCAACCGCGACAACCAGCTGGTCAACGCGCTCAAGGGCGGCCTGCCGCCGTCGCTGCGCAGCCTCTACACCGCCGCCGAGCTGACGGCGAGCTACCCGTTCGCCGCCGAGGTGCTGACGGCCCTGGACTCCGCCTCGGTCCGGCCGCGGACACCCGCCTACCAGAACGTCTCGATCGCCATCTCGCACGCGCTCTCGCCGCCCTCGGCGATCGACCCCGAGAGCACCGTCTCCTCGCTGTCCGGCCAGATCGAGGACGCGCTCGCCTCGAAGGGGCTGATCCCGTGACCAGGCCGCCCACCGCACCCACCACGCCCGAAACACCCAAGGCACCCACCGTGCCCACCACTCCCACCGCGACGGAGCGGCGGCTCTCCGCGGGCTCCCGCCAGGAGCGCCGGCTCGCCTGGCTGCTCTGCGCCCCGGCGGTGGCCGTGATGACCGCGGTGACGGCCTATCCGGTCGGCTACGCCGTCTACCTCTCCCTCCACCGCTACGACCTGCGGTTCCCGCAGCAGGCGGAGTTCATCTGGTTCGACAACTACGCCGCCGTGCTGACCTCCTCCTTCTGGTGGCAGGCGCTCCGGGTGACGGTGCTGATCAGCGCGGTCTCGGTGACGATCGAGCTGGTCCTCGGTCTCGCCCTGGCCCTGGTGATGCACCGGGCGGCGTTCGGCCGGGGCGCCGTACGCACCGCCGTCCTGGTGCCGTACGGCATCGTCACCGTCGTCGCCGCCTACTCCTGGCAGTACGCCTGGACGCCCGGCACCGGCTATCTGGCGGCCCTGCTCCCGGCGGGCAGCGCGCCGCTCACCGACCACTGGCAGGCGATCGGCCTGATCATCCTGGCCGAGATCTGGAAGACCACGCCGTTCATGGCGCTCCTGCTGCTGGCCGGGCTGGCGCTGGTCCCCGGTGAGACGGTCCGGGCCGCGATGGTGGACGGCGCGACCTTCCGGCAACGGCTGCGGCTGGTGATCCTGCCGCTGATGAAGCCGGCCATCCTGGTCGCCCTGCTGTTCCGGACCCTGGACGCGTTCCGGGTCTTCGACAACATCTACATCCTGACCGGGGGCTCCAACGACACCGGCTCGGTGTCGATCCTCGGCTACGACAACCTGTTCACCGCGCTCAACCTCGGCATCGGCTCGGCGATCTCGGTGCTGATCTTCCTCTGCGTGGCCGTGATCGCGCTGGTCTTCATCAAGGTGTTCGGCGCCGCGGCGCCCGGTGGCGGAACGGAGCGCCGATGACATCCCGCCGCACCAGGACGCTCACCGGCTGGGGGGCCGTCAACCTGCTGGTGGTGCTGTACGCGCTGCTCCCGGTCTGGTGGATCGCCGCGCTCTCCTTCAAGGACCCGGGCACGCTCGGCGACGGGGCCTTCGTCCCGCGTCAGTGGACGCTCGCGAACTACCGCGGCATCTTCCGGACCTCGGAGTTCACCCGGGCGCTGGTCAACTCGATCGGCATCGCGGTGATCGCGACCACCATCGCCGTGGTGCTGGGCACCATGGCCGCCTACGCGGTGGCCCGGCTGCGCTTCCCCGGCAAGCGCCTGCTGATCGGGCTGTCGCTGCTGATCGCGATGTTCCCGCCGATCTCGCTGGTCTCGCCGCTGTTCGACATCGAGCGGCTGCTGGGCCTCTTCGACACCTGGCCCGGCCTGATCATCCCGTACACGACCTTCTCGCTGCCGCTGGCGATCTACACCCTGTCGGCGTTCTTCCGGGAGATCCCGTGGGACCTGGAGAAGGCGGCGAAGGTGGACGGTGCGACGCCCGCGCAGGCGTTCCGGCTGGTGATCGCGCCGCTGGCGGCGCCCGGTGTGTTCACCACCGGGATCCTGGTCTTCGTCTTCTGCTGGAACGACTTCCTGTTCGCGATCTCGCTCACCTCCACCACCGCGGCGCGGACCGTCCCGGCGGCGATCGCCTTCTTCACCGGCAGTTCGCAGTTCGAGCAGCCCACCGGTTCGATCGCCGCGGCCGCCGTGGTGATCACGGTGCCGATCGTGGTGTTCGTGCTGCTGTTCCAGCGCCGCATCGTGGCCGGCCTCACCGCCGGCGCAGTCAAGGGATGAGCCCGGTCGGCGGGCGCGTCCAGGGATGGGTCCGCCGGCCGGCGGACCGGGAAGGCAGAGCGTGGCCGAGATCGTCCTCGACGGGATCACCAAACGCTACCCGGACGGCTCCGTCGCCGTCCACGACTTCAACCTGACCGTCGCGGACGGCGAGTTCGTGATCCTGGTCGGCCCCTCGGGCTGCGGGAAGTCCACCACCCTCAACATGATCGCGGGCCTGGAGGACATCACCGCGGGCACCCTGCGGATCGGCGGCCAGGTGGTCAACGACCGCGCGCCCAAGGACCGGGACATCGCCATGGTGTTCCAGAGCTACGCGCTCTACCCGCACATGAGCGTCCGCCAGAACATGGGCTTCGCGCTCCGGCTGGCCAGGACGGACAAGGCCGTCATCGCCCGCAAGGTCGAGGAGGCCGCGCGCATCCTCGACCTCACCGAGCACCTGGACCGCAAGCCCGCCAACCTCTCCGGCGGCCAGCGCCAGCGGGTCGCCATGGGCCGGGCGATCGTCCGCGCCCCCAAGGCCTTCCTGATGGACGAGCCGCTGTCCAACCTGGACGCCAAGCTCCGGGTGCAGATGCGCACCCAGATCTCCCGGCTGCAGCGCCGGCTCGGCACCACCACCGTCTACGTCACCCACGACCAGGTCGAGGCGATGACGCTCGGCGACCGGGTGGTGGTGATGCGCGGCGGCCTGGTCCAACAGATCGGCGCACCACAGGAGTTGTACGACCGTCCGGTCAACCTCTTCGTCGCCGGGTTCATCGGCTCCCCGGGCATGAACCTCCTGAACGCCACCGTGGAGCAGGACACCCTGCGGACGGCGCTGGGCGACCTGGCGATGGCCGACCCGGTCCGGCGCCGGCTCGCCCGGGCCGGCGCGCCGCGCCGGGTGATCGTCGGCATCCGGCCCGAGCACTTCGAGGACGCGGCCCTGCTGGAGCGTCCGCACGGCGGCCGGACGGCGACGGTGGACGTCGAGGTGCTGGAGTCGGTCGGCTCGGACGTCTACGTCCACTTCACGGCGGAGGGCGAGGCCCTCACCCCGGGCGCCCTGGAGGAGTTCGCGGCCGAACGGAAGGACACCGGGGCCGGGGCGCGCGGGCGCGAGGTGGTCGCCCGGATCGGCACCGCGACCCGGGCCGTCGAGGGCGGCCCGCTGGAGCTGTGGATCGACACCGACCGGCTGCACGTCTTCGACCCGGACAGCGGCGCCAACCTGACCCTTCCGGAGGGCTGAGTACGCCGGCGGGCGGAGCCGCCGACATGCCCGAACGGCCGATCCGGGCGATCATGGGGAAACCGCGCGCCCTCGCGCGGTCGGTGCTCCGTCCCGGAAAGCCCGGAAAGGGTGGAATGCGATGTTCCAGCTCCTGTGGATCCTGCTCATCGGTTTCGTGCTCGGTGTGCTCGCCAAACTGATCCTCCGCGGACCGCAGTCGATCCCCTGGTGGCTGACCATGCTGCTCGGCGCCGCCGGGGCCTGGCTCGGCAACGCGGTGTCCGGCTGGATCGGCGTCCGCCACACCTCGGGCATCGACTGGATCCGCCACCTCCTCCAGATCGGTTTCGCCGTCGCCCTGGTGGCATTCGTCGCCCCCGCCTGGAGCAAGTCACACCCCCGCCGGTAGCGCGCCCCGGCCGCCTCCGCCGGGCTCAGGCGACGTGGACGCGGGGGCGGCGGTCCCGGTCCGGTTCGGCCTCGCGCAGCACCTCGCGGGTGACGGGCGCGACCTCGCCGTGGCCGAACAGGAAGAACCGCAGGAACTGGGCGAGCGGGTTGCCCTCGGTCCATTCGAAGTAGATGTGCGGCCGCTGGCCGGTGAGGTCCCGCACCCGGAGCAGCAGCGCGGCCAGCGCGTTCGGGACGCTGGAGCTCTGCAGCGCGAGCACCCGGTAGCGGTCGTGCAGCACCTCGCCGCGGACCGTCAGCTCGGCCTCGAAGTCGGACGGGTCGAGCACCGTGACCTCGACGAAGACCAGGTCGTCGTCGGCGGGGATGTCGTTGTCGGCGCGGATCTGGCGGCTCTTGTCACGGTACTCGGCGAGGTCCCGGCTGTTGGGCTCGTTGGCGATCAGCCGCAGCGGGCGGTGGGTGTAGTCGCGGACGAAGCGCTCGGCGACCTCGTCCAGCACCACGTCGGTGACGCGCAGCTCGAAGGCCCGCTTGAGCCGGGAGAGCAGCGAGAGCAGCATGATCCCGGCGATGAAGCAGGCTCCGATCTTGACCCCGTCGGGCCGCTCGGCCACGTTCACCGCCGTGGTGTAGACGAAGACCGTGGCGATCACGGCGAACGCCGCGGTCCAGCGGTGCTGCTGGGCCTTGCGGGCGGCGATGGTCACGGCGATGGCGGCCGAGCTGATCAGCACCAGCACGCCGGTGGCGTACGCGCCGCCCTGGGCGTCCACGCTGGCGTCGAAGAGCCAGGTGACCAGGAAGGCGATGGCGGTGAGGACGAGCACGGTCGGGCGCACCGCCCGGGCCCACTGCGGCGCCATGCCGTAGCGCGGCAGGTAGCGGGGCATCAGGTTGAGCAGCCCGGCCATCGCCGAGGCCCCCGCGAACCAGAGGATGGCGATGGTGGAGAGGTCGTAGACGCTGCCGAAGGCGCTGCCGAGGTACTCGTGGGCCAGGTAGGCGAGGGCCCGGCCGTTGGCCGGGCCGCCGGCCTTGAAGGCGTCGGCGGGGATCAGCAAGGTGGTGATGAAGCTGGTGGTGATCAGGAAGACGCTCATGATCAGGGCCGCGGTGGTGAGCAGCTTGCGGGCGCCCCGGATCCGGCCGGTGGGGCGCTCCTCGGTGTCGTCCGGGTCGCCCTCGATGTGCGGCATCACGGCGACCCCGGTCTCGAAGCCGGAGAGGCCGAGTGCCAGTTTGGGGAAGACCACCAGCGCGACGCCGATCATCGCGATCGCGTTGCCGTGCTCGGCGGTGAGCCCGTTCTTCCAGTCGGTGACCACGTGCGGGGCGTGCAGCACCTGCCAGAGACCGGTCACCACCACCACGACGTTCAGCGTCAGGTAGACCGCGACCAGGAACACCGCCAGGCCGATCGCCTCGCTGAAGCCCTTGAGGAAGACCCCGCCGAGCAGTGCGATCAGCACCAGGGTGATGAGCACCTGTCTGCCGCCGAGGACGCCGCTGAGATGGGGGTTCTCCACCAGGTGGGCGGTGGCGTCGGCCGCCGACAGGGTGATGGTGATCATGAAGTCGGTGGCGGCGAACCCGAGCAGCGTCAGGACGAAGAGCTTGCCCTTCCAGAACGACAGCAGTCGTTCCAGCATGGCGATCGAGCCCTGGCCGTGCGGGCTCTCCTGGGCCACCCGCCGGTACACCGGCAGCGCTCCCAGCAGGGTGACCGCCACCAGCACGATCGTCGCCACCGGGGAGAGCAGACCGGCCGCGAGGGCGGCGATGCCGGGCTGGTAGCCGAGTGTGGAGAAGTAGTCCAGACCGGTCAGGCACATCACCCGCCACCAGCGCTGGCCCCGGTGCGCGGCGGGGGCCTCGGCGTGCGGGCCCGGGTGCTGCTTGGCCAGGTCGACCAGGCCCTCCAGCAGCCACGCCCGCAGACGCTGCCGTCCCGACGGAGTGCCCCCCGGATCGGCCGAAGCTGACGAGCCCACGTACACCCCTGTCCACGACTCCGGCCGCCCACGGCTCCGGACCACCTGGCCGCCGTACGGACGGCCCGGTCAGGCTATGTGACGGGGCGACCGGTCCGGCGGAGGGCGGCCGCGCGCGTCGCGCCCGCGGTGCCCTGAACGGCCGTCACGGCGGGGCCGGGAACGGTGCGGTGACACGGTGTGCTGAACCTTCGGCGCGCCGGAGCGCGGCGGGCTCCGGCCGGAGCCGCGACCGGCAAGGATGACCGCGCGGGTCGGCGGGGGCGGCCCGGCCGGGTGAGCGCGAACATGAGGGAGACGGTAGTGGCGGAGCGGCGAACGCCCGGGAGCAGGCGGCACTTTCTGGGGCTGGGACTGGCCGCCGCGGCCGGTGTCTGCTCATGCGGCACCCGCCGGCCGGACCCGGACCCGCAGCCCTCGGCCGGCTCACCGAGCAGCGGTCCCGAGCCCGCGCGGACCGGCCTCCCGTCGGAGAACTCGGCTCCCGGCTCGGCCGACTGGGAGGTCACCAACCCGGGCCCGGCCCACGCGATCGAGGGGTTCGCGGACCGGGTGAGCGTGCTGCCGGGCGAGGGTTTCGGGCTGCATGTCTCCACCGCGGCCGCCGCGTTCACGGTGTCGGCGTACCGGATGGGCTGGTACGGCGGTGCGCGGGCCCGGCTGGTCTGGCGCCGTGCGCACGTGCCCGGCGCCCGGCAGGCCGCGCCCCGGGTCGACGGCCCGACCAGGACGGTGCTGACCGGCTGGCGGCGCACCCTCGCGGTGGACACCGCCGGCTGGCCCGAGGGCGCCTATCTGCTCCGGCTGGACGCCGAGGACGGATCGGGGCAGCGGTACGTCCCGCTCACCGTCCGCTCGGCGGCCACGGCCGGGCGGACGGTGGTGATGAGCGCGCCCGCCACCTGGCAGGCGTACAACGAGTGGGGCGGCCACAGCCTCTACAACGGGCCGACCGGCGGGCTGGCCACCCGCTCGCTGCGCGTCACCTTCGACCGGCCGTACGACTACGACCACGGGGCCGGGCTCTTCCTGGTCTACGAGGCGCCGCTGATCGCGCTCGCCGAACGGCTCGGGATCCCGCTGGCGTACACCACCGGGATCGACGTCGCCCGGGAGCCCGGGCTGCTGCGCGGCGCCACCGCCGTGCTCTCGCTCGGCCACGACGAGTACTGGTCCCCCGAACAGCGCGCACAGGTGACCGCGGCCCGGGACGCCGGGACCAACCTGGCCGTCCTGGGCGCCAACTGCTGCTACCGCCGGGTCCGTTTCGAGCCGTCGGAGCTGGGCCCGGACCGGGTGGTGGTCTGCTACAAGGACGCCTGGCAGGAGGATCCGGGCTACCGGGCGGGCGCGCCGGCGACCACGGACTTCCGGGCGGGGCCGGGCGCCGACCCGGAGAGCTCGATGCTCGGCGTGATCTACGACGGCTACCCGGTGGACGCCCCGTACGTGGTCGGCTCCCCCGGGCACTGGGTCTTCGAGGGGACGGGCGCCGCCGCCGGGACGTCCTTCCCGCACCTGGTCGGCGTCGAGTACGACCGGGTGAACACGGCCTTCCCGACGCCGCGTCCGATCGAGATCCTCGCGCACTCCCCGGTGGTCTGCGAGGGCAGGCGCTCGTTCGCCGACACCGCCTACTCCACCCTGCCGGGCGGCGCCGGGGTGTTCGCCACCGGGACGATGCGCTGGGTGGAGGCCCTGGACGCCCGGGGGCCGGGCGGCAGCAGCGCCGACCACGGCATCGACGCCCGGGCCGGCGACCTGGTCCGCAAGGTCACCGAGAACGTGCTGCGCGCCTTCGCGGCGGGCCCGGCCGGATCCGCCCGCCCCGCCCGGGACAACGTCCGGGCCGTGTACGGCCGGGAGTGAGACCGGCCGGGGGCAGGGCCGGGACGGGGCACGCGCGGCCGTGGCGCGGACACGCCTTAGACTCGCACGGCCGTAGTGGACAACCGTCCGACGGGGCGAGGGCCCCGGCCGGAGATCGCGCGAGGGACAGAACATGGTCGAGGCCTCCCCCAAGGTCGTTGTGGTCGTACCCACGTACAACGAGCGGGAGAACCTGCCGGTCCTCGCCGGCCTGCTCGCGGAGCTGGAACTGCCCAACCTGCACCTGCTGGTGGTCGACGACAACTCGCCGGACGGCACCGGCGAGGTCGCCGACAAGCTCGCGGCGGACTCCGGCGGCACGATCGCCGTACTGCACCGCACCGGGAAGGACGGCCTCGGGCGGGCGTACCTCGCGGGCATGGGCCGGGCCCTCGCGGAGGGGGCCGACGTGGTGATCCAGATGGACGCCGACCTGTCCCACCCGGCCTCGGTGCTCCCGGTCATGGTGGAGACCCTGCTCGCCGACGACACCGCGGTGGTGCTCGGCTCCCGCTACGTGCCCGGCGGCTCGACCGCCGAGGAGTGGCCGTGGCACCGGAAGGCGCTGTCGGCCTGGGCGAACTTCTACGTCAACGCGATACTCGGCCTGGGCGTCAAGGACGCCACCGCCGGGTTCAAGGCCTGGCGCGCCGACACGCTGCGGGCGATCGACCTGCCGTCCGTGAACAGCAACGGGTACTCGTTCCAGGTCGAGATGAACTACCGCGCCGTCCAGCGGGGGCTGCGGATCCGGGAAGTTCCGATCCGGTTCGAGGAGCGGGTCAAGGGCGCGTCCAAGATGAGCCTCGGGGTGCAGGTCGAGTCGGCGCTCGCGCCCTGGAGGCTGCTGCGCGACGGCCGCCGCTGACCGACGCGGGCCACGGCCGGGGCATTCGGGTACCGGTCGGCCGATCCGCGGTGTAAGGCGCGGTGAGCGGGAAAGAAGGGCGGCATGCCCGTTCTCCCGGAACCCCTCGTCACCGCGGTCCGGCGCCGTGCCAGGGAACCCGCCGTCGTCCTGACGGTCCGGGCCACGGTGGCCGCGACCCTCTCGTACGCGGTCGCGGTGCGGCTGAGCAGCGAACCGGCCCCGCTGACCGCGCCGCTCACCGCGCTGCTGGTCGTCCAGGTCACCCTCTACTCCACGCTGACGACCAGCATCCGCCGGGTCAACTCGGTCGTGGTCGGGGTGCTGATCGCGATCGGGTTCAGCACCGTGACGGGGCTCTCCTGGTGGAGCCTGGGGCTGATCGTCCTCGCGTCGCTGACGATCGGCCAGTTCGTCCGGGTGGACGAGTTCGTGAACGAGGTCGCGATCAGCGCGATGCTGGTCCTGGGGGTGACCCGGCTGGCCTCGCAGGCCTGGGACCGGGTGCTGGAGACGGTGATCGGCGCCGCGGTGGGTCTGCTCTTCAACCTGCTGTTCGCCCCGCCGGTCTGGGTGGACACGGCGGGCGAGTCGATCGAGGACCTGGCCCGGCGCGCCCGCCACCTGCTCCTGGGCATCGCCGAGGAGCTCGGCCGGCCCACCCCGGTGGAGCGCGCGGCCGAACGGCTGCACGAGGCCCGCCGGCTCGACCAGGCCATCGCGGACGTGGACGGCGCGCTGCGGCAGGCGGAGGACAGCCTGCGCCTCAACCCCCGGATCAGCGAGGGCCTGCTCTCCCGGCTGGTGCTGCGTACCGGACTGGACACGCTTGAGATCTGCGTGGTCGTGATCCGGGTGCTGGCCCGCTCACTCACCGATCTGGCCAAGCGGCGCGCTCCGGGCGAACGGCTGTTCCCGCAGGAAGTGGCCGTCGGGCTGGAGGAGTTGCTCGACCACGTCGGCGGCGCGCTGGTCAGCTTCGCGGTGCTGGTCACCACCCAGGTGAGCCGCAACGCCGAGGAGGCCGAGCAACGGCTCGGCGCCGAGCTGGCCGCCGCCTGGGCCTGCCGGGAGAACGTGGCCCAGATGCTGCTGCGCAAGGTCCAGGACCACCCGGAGGCCTGGCAGCTGCACGGCGCGATACTGGCCGAGGTCGACCGGATCCTGGACGAACTCGACCTCGAACACCGCAGCCGGCGGCTGATGGAGGAACTGGACCGGGCCTCGGTCGCGAGCCGGGAGCGGTTCTCCCGACTCGCCTGGCTGCGCCGGATCGTCCGCGGCGAGCGGCTGCGGCCGGCCCGGGCGAGGCGATGACGGCACCTCGGGTCGGTCCGACCGGGGCATCGGCCACGGCTCCCGCGGGAGGGGCGGCCGGTTTCGAGGCAGGTCCTCAGGTTGGAGAGCACCACCGACCAGCCGGCCTCGGCGTCGGCGAGTCCGGCGGCGGGCAGGGGCTGGTGATCCTCCGCATGGCTTCGACGCCGGCGGCGGGCCACGGCCGGGCGGCCGGGCCACGGCCGGGGGTCACCGCGTTCGGCGCCCCCGGCCGTGGCCGTGCTCAGTGCACCCAGCCCGCGTAGCGCTGGGTGAAGCGCAGGCCGGTGGCGGCCGTCACGACGACGTCGTAGCGGCCCTGCTTGTCCAGCGGCCAGGCCAGGTTGACCTGCTTGCCGGGCTTGACCCAGACGGTCTGCGCGGTGCCCGCGAAGTCGTTGGGCGCGGCGGTGAAGCCGAGGTCGGTGAGGCCGTCGTTGACCAACTGGAGGGTCAGCCGGGAGGAGTTGACGAGGTCGGCCGTCACGATCGGTACGCCGATGTCGTTCTGGCCGTCCTGGCCGTCGCGGACGACGGTGCCGGCGAAGCGGCGGACGAAGCCGTCCGGGCCGTGGACGGTGAAGTCGTAGCGGCCGTTGGTCCCGGCGGCGTCCCAGACGTGGGTCGCGGTGGCACCGGGCGCCACGGTGTAGGGCGTGCCCGCGAACGGGAGCAGGATGTTGGGGTAGACGGTGTAAGGGAAGGCGACCGTCCCGTCGTTGCTCATGGTGCAGGTGACCCTGCCGGTCCTGCGGTCCACGTCCACGTCGGCCCAGGGCTGGTACGGCAGGTGGCGGTGCGGGCGTTCGCCGCGCTCCTGGACGGGCATGGACTGGGCGCCGGCCGCGGGCAGGGCGACGCCCGGCAGCTTGGTGCCCGCGTCGGCCCTGGCCATCAGCGCGTTGGTGTCGGGGAGCCCGGGTATCGAGAGGTCCGGTGCGGCGAAGTCGAAGCAGCTGGTGAGATCGCCGCAGACGGCCCGGCGCCAGCCCGAGATGTTCGGCTCGGTGACACCGGTGACCAGCTCCATGAAGCGCAGCACCGAGGTGTGGTCGAAGACCTGGGAGTTGACCCAACCGCCGCGCGACCACGGGGAGATGACCCAGAGCGGGACTCTGTTGCCGAGGCCGATCGCCCGGCCCTGGGTGAACTCCTCGGGCGTGCCGGGCTCCGGGGTGGGCGGGACCATGTGGTCGAAGTAGCCGTCGTTCTCGTCGTACATGACCAGGAAGACGGTGTGCTGCCACACCTCCGGGTTGGACATCAGCGACTGGAGCGCCGTGTTGACCCAGTGCGCGCCGTACGCCGGGCCTGCCTCCGGGTGTTCGGAGAACAGGTAGGGCGCGACCAGCCAGGAGATGGTCGGCAGGGTGCCGTCCTTGCAGTGGGCGTCGAAGGCGGCCGGGTCGAACCTGGTCATCGCGTTGATGTACCGCGGGTCCGTGGCGGGGAAGTTGTGGAACTGCTTGAAGTACGACAACGCGTTGTCGTCGTAGTCGCCGGTGCGGTCGTCCTTGCTGGGGTTGTGGTAGACCCGCCAGGAGACGCCCGCCTCCTGGAGCCGCTCGGCGTAGGTCGTCCAGTCTGCGACGGGGTTGTCGGTGACCGGGGTGTTGTCGATCCACGGGCCGGTGGTGCCGTCCCGTCCCGGCCCGGCGGTACCGGTCCACAGATAGAGGCGGTTGGGGTCGGTCGGCCCGGCGAGGGAGGTGAAGTAGGCGTCGCAGAGGGTGAACGCGTCGGCCAGGGCGTACTGGTAGGGGATGTCGTCCCGGGTGAAGTAGCCCATGGTGCGCTCGCCCTTGGCGGCGATCCACTTGTCCATCGCGCCGTTGTTGATCGCCTGGTGGCCGGTGGCCCAGTCGTGCGGCAGGCCGCCGGCGTTCTGCGCGTTGTACTTGGAGGTGTCCATCCGGTACGGCAGCATCACCCCGCCGTCGCTGCGGCGGGCGTCGGGCTGGCGGAACACGTCGCCGCCGTCCGGGAAGCGGAGCGCCTGCTTGTCACCGAAGCCGCGGACGCCGGCCAGTGTGCCGAAGTAGTGGTCGAAGCTGCGGTTCTCCTGCATCAGCACGACGACGTGCCTGACGTCCTTGATGGTGCCGGTGAGCCGGCCCGCGGTGGGTGCGGCGCCGGCGGGTGCGGCCGGGAGGCCGACGACGGCGGCCGCACCCGCGGCCGCGGTGGCGCCGACGAAGGTGCGGCGGGAGAGATCGGACATGACGAACTGGCCTCTCGAAGCTGTGGGAACCGGCTGGGCCGCGTGAACCGGCCGTGCCGGGTGGGCGGTCAGAGCTGCGGAGTACTCAGAGCCGGAAGGTGGCGACGGCGGCGGCCGTGTCGGACGGCCACTGGTTGGCGGCGACGGCGTCCGGGTCGGTGCCGGTGGCGGGCCAGTCGGCGACCAGCGTGTGCGCCTCGACCAGCTTCAGCGGGCCGGTGTACAGGACGTAGTCGATCCGGTCCTGCGGCTCGGGCCGGCCGCCGCGCTGCTTGCGGACCGGCGACCAGGTGAAGCCGGGGGCCTTGACCGGGTTGCGGTTCTCCTCGCGGAAGGTGTCGGTCAGTCCGGCGGCCTGGAGCACGGTGGTGACCGGCCAGGCGAGCGGGCCGACGCCGCCGTGCGCGGTGGCGGTGGCCGCCGTCCAGTCCAGGTGCGAGGGCGAGGAGAGCGCCCCGGCGAGGACGACCGGGGTGCGCCCGGCGGCGTCGGCCCGGACGGCGGCGGCCAGCGCCCTGGCCTGCTGGAGGCGGACGGAGGCGTTCTCGGCGGCCGTCACCTGGGCGGCGCTCTGGCCGTCCTGGACGGCGTAGGGACCGTAGTTCGCCTCGTCCAGGTGCGCGGCCCAGAAGCGGACGGTCCGCCCGCCGGGCAGCTGGAGGGTGACACCGGCGGCGGGCAGCGCGGCGGTGACGGGCGTGACGGCGGTGAGCGGGTAGCGGCTGAGGATGCCCACACTGCCCGGGCTCTGGTAGGCGTACCAGCCGAGCGCGTCGGCGAGCGCCCGGGCCGCGGTGCCACCGGTCTCCTGGAGGGCGAGCACGTCCAGGCCCTGGGCGAGCACCACGCGCAGCTGCTTCTCCAGCGCGTCGGTGGAGTGCGTGCCGGCGTCCCAGAGGTTCCAGCCGGCCGCCTTGAGGAGCAGCGGCCCGGCCGGGTCGGCGACCGGGATCTGCACGGTGACGGTGTCGGTGGCACCCGCGCTGTCCTTGACGCCGACGACCACCACCTCGGGGTTCTTCGATGCCGCGGGGGCGGTGCCGGTCAGGGTGCCGTCGGCGCCGACGGAGGCCCAGGCCGGGCCGCTGACCTTGCGGAACGCGGCGGTGCCGGCCGGGTTGCCGGCCGGGCGGGACCAGAGCCCGCCGAGCTTCACGGTGACGGCGGCGCCGGGGGCCGCCGGGGCGGTGGTGAGCGCGTCGACCGCGCTGTGCGGGCGGACCACGACGGGCTTGGGCCGGAAGCTGAACGGGGCCGTCTGCGCCAGGATGCCGTAGCCGTCCTTGGCCAGCAGGTAGGCCGTGTAGGGGCCGCCGGTCAGCGCGGAGGTGTCGAGCTGGACGTCGCCGGACGCCGCGGCGGTGTACTTCCAGAGCAGCGAGCCGCCGTTGCCGGGCCGGCGGGTGCCGTCGTAGATGCCGACCCAGTTCTTGGCGTCGGGGGCGTCGGTCGTCCAGTGGAAGGTGAGCTTGTCGCCCTCGAAGGGGTTGGCGGAGGAGGTGAGCGCCAGGGCGCTGCCTGTGGCCACGGTTGTCCTGTCCGCCGCTCGGGAGGCCGGTCCGCGGGGGGGGCGGGGACCGGGGCCCGTCCGCGGCTGGTCACGGAGGCTGGGTAGGGCTGCCCGCAGTTGGCTGTACAACTGGGGGCGGGCCCCATTCATCCGAAGGCCGGCGACCAGGACATGAACGAGGTGTGACGGAACATCGGGCGGTGCGGGAACTCCGGCCCGGCCGGGCCGACGGGACGCGGCCGGGCGGAGTGGACCAAGTGGGTCCGGTGGACCGGGTGGACCGGGTGGACCGGCACCGGTCGGCGGCCGCCGGTCAGCCGGCCGGGGCCGGACCGCCGTGACCGCGCCCCTCCTCGACGAACCGCTTGAAGTCGTGCAGATCGTCGATGACCTGACGGTCCACGAAGCCCAGTGCCTCGCCGATCCGTTCCAGCAGTCCGTGCGGCTCGACGTCCAGCTGGAGCATGATCTTCGTGGTGCCCTCGCCGATCCGGTGGAAGGTCACCACCCCGGCCTGACGGACCTCGCCGGCCACGGTGGCCCACGCCACCCGCTCGTCCGGCACCACCTCCGTCGTCCGGGCCTCGAACTCCCGCTGTGCCCCGGCCACACCGACCACCCAGCGGGTCAGCCCGGGGCTCCGCCGCTCGATACTGACCACACCCCGCATGAACCGGGGGAACTCCTCGAACCTGGTCCACTGCTCGTACGCCGCCGAGAGCGGCACGTCGACCTGGACCGACTCCTCGATCTTCGTCATCGTGCGTCCCTTCCTCCCGAGGTACCGGCCACCGTCCGGCGGCCGCTCGCCGAACCGCCTGCCCCGCCCGGGCCGGACCATGCCCGGCTTCGGCGTACCCGGTTTCGGCGTGCCCGGCCGCGGAACGGACCGGCACCGAGGCTGACCGGCTCCGGACGGTCCATCGGACCGGCCCGCCGGACCGGGACTTCCGGCCGGACCGGCGTGAACGACGGCGCAGCGGGCAGGCGGACGCCCGGCCCGGCCGCTCCCCCGCGGCGGCTGCGGAGCGGGCGGGCCACCCGGAGCATCCCGAGCGCGTCCGAAGGAGGGATCCGTGTGGAGGGGTGGAGCCTCGTCCGCCTGCTCGCCGTCGCCTCGGCGGCGGCCATCGCCGCCTACGTCCTGAACCTGGCGTCCGAGGCGGTCGCCCGCCTGCTGGCCGCGCGGGGACACACCGGCCGGGTGCCGGCCCTCCTGCGCGGCTGCCGTCCGCCGCTGCTCGCGGCCACCGCCTGCGGGCTGATCCTCGCCGGAGAGCCGTGGGTGCGCGCGGCCCCGGCGGTCCACGGGGCCGTCCGGCATCTGCTGGTGCTCGCCGCCATCGCCTCCTGCGCGTGGCTCACCGCGCGCCTGGTGCGGCTGCTGGTGGACGGCGCGCTGCACCTCGCCGTCCGCCGGCGCGACCCCGCGTGGGCGGGCCGGGCCCGGACCCAGGCCGGACTGCTCGGGCGGATCTGCCAGGCGGCCGTCGCGGTGGTCGCCCTGGGGGCGATGCTGATGACGTTCCCGGCCGTCCGCGGCCTCGGGACCAGCCTGCTCGCCTCCGCCGGACTGGTCGGTGTGGTCGCCGGGATCGCGGCGCAGAGCACCCTCGCCAACCTCTTCGCGGGCGTCCAGATGGCCTTCGGCGATCTGGTCCGGATCGGTGACGTCGTGGTGGTGGCCGGGGAGTGGGGCACGGTGGAGGAGATCACCCTCACCTCGGTGGTGGTCGCCACCTGGGACCAGCGACGGCTGGTCATGCCGATGTCCTACTTCGCGGGCCGGCCGTTCGAGAACTGGTCCCGCCGGACCAGCCGGATCACCGGGACGGCACTGATCCACCTGGACCACAGCGCTCCGGTGGCCGCACTGCGCATGGTGTTCGACGACTTCCTGGCCAAGAACGCGCTCTGGGACGGTGAGGGCAGGGCCCTCCAGGTGGTCGACACCACACCGACCACCATCGTGGTGCGCGCCCTGATGACCGCCGCCAACGCCGACGACGCCTTCGAGCTGCGCTGCCAGGTCCGCGAGCACCTGGTCGCGCACGTCCACGAACACCATCCGCACGCGCTCCCGCGGGTGCCGGTGGCGCCCGCCGCCGGGCGGCCCGGGGAGCCGTGCCCGACGGCGGCCGACCAGTGTGAGGGCCCGCGCCCCGGAATGTGACAAATCTCCTTCACGACTTCGTCACACCGCCGGGAGGAATCACCTCGGACATCGCGGGTACAGGGGCACGGACCGTCGCGGAACCGATGAAAGGACCGACATGGCTGCGCCCAGTGATGCCCTCCTCGCCCCCGCGCACTCGTTCGCCGAAAGCCAGGCCCGGACGAGGGACGCGGGTCCGGGCGGTGGAGTGCCCGGACCGAGGCCCGAGAGCCCCGGGACGCCCAGGACGCCCGGAACAGCGGAGATTCCGGAGATCGCGGAGATCACGGCGCCGCGCGAGGTCGCGCCGGCCGACGCACGCGCGCTGACCCGCACACTGATGCGGCGGCTCGGCGGGCTGGAGGAGGGCACCCGGGAGTACTCCTACGTCCGGGCCACCCTGATCGAGCTCAACCTCTCCCTGGTCCGCTTCGCCGTCCGGCGGTTCAGCTCCAGCCGCGAACCGCAGGAGGACCTCGTCCAGGTCGGCACCATCGGCCTCATCAAGGCGATCGACCGGTTCGACCCGGAGCACGGGGTGGAGTTCACCACCTTCGCCCTGCCCACCATCCTCGGCGAGATCCGGCGGCACTTCCGCGACACCACCTGGGCCGTGCACGTCCCGCGCCGGCTGCAGGAGCTGCGGCTCACCCTGGCGAAGGCCCAGGAGCTGCTGTCGCAGCGACTCGACCGCGCGCCGACCGTCGCGGAGCTGGCCGGGCACCTCTCGCTCTCCCAGGAGGAGGTGATCGAGGGACTCACCGCCGCCAACGGGCACACCGTCGGCTCGCTGGACATGAGCACGGACCCGTCCGAGGACTCCAAGGGCTCCCTGCTGCACCGGCTCGGTGACGACGACAGCAGGCTGGAGAAGGTCGAAGACCTGGTCTCGCTCAAGCCGCTGGTCGCCGCGCTGCCGGATCGCGACCGGCTGATCCTCTCGATGCGGTTCGTCGAGGAACTCACCCAGTCCGAGATCGGTGCCCGGCTCGGGGTCTCCCAGATGCATGTCTCCCGGTTGCTGAGCCGGACGCTGAAGCGGCTCCGCGACGGTCTGGACGAGGACTGAACGAACGTGTCCCGGCCGCCTCGCGGCCGGGACGCCCGTCCGGCGGCCCCCGCGCCTTGGCCGCCGGCTTTCCCCCGCGTAAGGTCGGAGGGCACTCTCTGGAGGGGAAAGACGACAACCATGCCAGTCGATCACGAGCAGTACCCGACGGCGACGGCCGCGCCCGTCGTACCGGCCGCGCTGACCGTCGAGGTCCGGCACACCGGGGCCGAGGCGGCGGTCTGCGCGGTGGCGGGCGACCTCGACATCGACAGCCTGTCCCCCGCCGAGGAGGCGCTGGCCTCGCTGGTGAAGCAGCGCCCGGCGCTGGTGGTGGTCGATCTGGAGGCCGTGGGCTTCTGTGATTCCTCGGGCCTCAATCTGCTGCTGAAGACCCGTCTGGCCGCCGACGCGGCCGGGGTCGGGTTCCGGCTCGCGGCGATCGCCCCGCCGGTCGCCCGGGTCCTGGAACTGACCGGTGCCGGCGCCGTGTTCTCGATCCACGAGTCGGTCGGCGCGGCGCTCGCCGCGTGAACGGCGGGACGCTGCCCGGTCGCGTCGCGCCCGGGCCCTTCGGCAGGTGCCACCGCGCCGCTCCGGTTCGCCGCCGGGCGGGCGGCGATCGAATCAGCCGCTCCAGGAATAACTCCGGGCCACCCGGGAATCCGACCAGACGACCTGCGACCGCGAAGAGCATGCACGGCGGAGAGCACCCAGTGCGGAGGACACCCGTCGCGAGGCACGCTCACCGCGAAGAGCACGAAGGGGTGAACCGCATATGACGAGGGGCCGGGGCACCCTGGACGACAGCCGGTCCGGCGTCGGCCCGCCGGCGGCCGGCCAGCGACGGCGGCTGCTGCTGGCCGGGCTCCCCAAACCGGTGGCCCGTGCCCGGGCGTTCACCCGGCAGGCGCTCGCCGACTGGTCGTGGCTGACTCCGGAGGACGGCGCCGACCCCGACGTGGTCGACGACGTCATGCTGCTCGTGGCCGAACTGGTGGCCAACGCCATGATGCACGGCGGCGGCCCGTTGGAGCTCCTGCTGGACGCCACCGGCGAACGCCTGCGGATCGAGGTGAGCGACGGCGAGGCCGCGCTGCCGGAGCCGCAGCTGCCGCACCGGCCCGGCCTGCCGGGCGGCCACGGGCTCCTGATCGTGCAGCGGACCGCAGACCGCTGGGGCGCCGATCGGCACGCCCGGGGCAAGGCGGTCTGGGCCGAGGTCGAGGCCCGGCGGCTGGCCCCGGGCCTGGCGGCCGACCGCTGAACGAACGGTCAGGACGCCCGGGGCGGGTGTTCCGACCGGCTACTCGGGGGCGCGCTCGGGCTGGGCGGCTCGGGCTCGTACGGAGCGCACGCCGAGGCGGCCCGGGGCGGTCACCGGCCCCGGGCCGCACGGCCGTCCTCCGGGGCCGCTCAGCCGGACTCCCCCACCAGCTCGGCCACCGTGTCGGGCCACCGGACGAGCCGGTGCTCGGCGCCCGGCGCGACCTCGTCGTACGTCCGCGCGAGGAAATCGGCGAGGTCCCGGGCCGGCAGCACCACCACGGCGCAGCCCTCGTCCCCGTGGAACTCGACGCCGACCAGGTCGGGCGACCACGGCCCGACCCGGAGGTCGCCCAGACCGGCGGGCGCGCGCAGCCCCGTACCGAACAGCTCTCGGGCGGCCGTCCAGGACAGTGAACCCTCCGGCTCGGCCGAGGCGTTGGCCCCGAAGCCGAGCGAGAGCGCGAAAGGGTCGCCGGGGTCGTACCGCACGGCCATCAGCACCGGTCGGGGTCGCGGCCCGACGATGCACGCCTCGATGAAGTCCTCGATGATCTGGGCCACGGTGCGCCCGCCCTCCCTGGTCGTGAATCCGCTGCCCGCCCGCCCGGTGTCGGGCGCGATCTGTCGGACTTGCGTTGATACCGCCGCTGAGCTGGGAATTCTCGATGGCACCGAAGTGCAGCAACCCCATAGAGTCGGCGGGCCCGCCCCGGTCGGGGCGATGGTCTCACCGGTTCGCGCGTCGAGAGCGCGCGACGGTCCAGGAGTTGACGGTCTGATGATGTGTGTGGCTTGCGGGGTGCGCCCCGTGGCGAGTGGGAACTGGCGCTGCTTCGGCTGCGCGGAGGCGGCGCCGGAGTGGCCCGCGGCGTACCGTTCGCCGCACGGCCTGGCGGTGGCGCTCTTCGTTCTGCTGGGCCTCGACGGGTTGATCTCCCTGGGACTGGTCGCGACCGATCTCTGGGCCCACACGTTCTACGGCCGCCTGATCGACGGGACGGACGACGTCGACAGCGGCCTGCTCGACACCCTGAGCACCCTGTCCGACGGGCTGAGCGGGCTCGCCGCCCTGGCGATGGTGGCCACCGCCGTGGTGTTCGTCATCTGGTTCTACCGGGTGCGGCAGAACGCCGACCTGCTGACTCCGAACGGGCACCGCCTCGGCAAGGGCTGGACCATCGGCGCCTGGATCACCCCGCTGGTCCACCTGTGGTTCCCCTGGCGGCTGATGGTGGACTGCTGGCAGGCGAGCGCCCCGCCGGCGGCGGACGGCCGGCGGCGCACGATGCCGCAGACCGTCCTGACCCTGTGGTGGTCGGCCTGGGTCGGTTCCCTGGTGATCGGGCGGATCTCGAACACCCTCGCGGACTCGTCCGATCTGGACATCGTGCGCGGTGCGGTCCTCCTGGAGGCCGTCGGGGAGACGATCAGCCTGGTGGCAGCCGTGCTGGCGATCGTCGTCGTCCACCGGCTGACCTCGATGCAGCAGGCCCGCCGGACGATGATCGATCCGTTCGCCGCCGCCCTGGCGGTCAGGGCGGTCGCGGGGCACGGAGTGGCGGCGGCGACCGGCCCCACGGCGGCCGATACCTCAGGGGTCGGTACGGCAGGGGTCGGTACGGCAGGGGCGGCCGCCGCCGGCCCCACAGCCGCCGAGCCGCCGCGCTGAGCCGGGACCGCGGCTCCGCCGCAAACGCCCCGGGGTGTCCGACGGCCGGCGCGGCGGGCCGGCGGCACGGGCGGGCTCAGCCGAGTCCGCGGGCGTGGCGCAGACGGGCGGAGACGGCGTCCGGGTCGACGATCGGGGCGGGGTAGCCGGCGGGCGGCGGGTCGAGGCGCCACGGCCGGTGGGCGGCTCGGCCCGCGAGCCCGGCCAGCTCGGGCACCCAGCGGCGGACGTAGGCGCCGTCCGGGTCCAGCCGGTCGGCCTGGGCGAGGGGGCTGAGCACCCGGTTGGGCCGGGTGTCCGTGCCGGTACCGGCCACCCACTGCCAGTTGAGCTGGTTGTTCGCCAGGTCTCCGTCGACCAGGAGGTCCAGGAAGTGGCGGGCGCCGATCCGCCAGTCCTTGTAGAGGGTCTTGGCCAGGAAGGACGCCGTGACCAGCCGGGCGCGGTTGTGCATCCAGCCCTCCTCGGCGAGCTGGCGCATCCCGGCGTCCACCAGCGGGAAGCCGGTCCGGCCCTGGCGCCAGGCCTCGCACTCCTCGTCGTCGGGCAGCCAGCGGTCGCCCCGGGGCCGGTAGTCGCGGTGCGCGGCCTCCGGGCGGGCGGCGAGCACCTGGTGGTGGAAGTCCCGCCAGACCAGCTGCCGTACGAACGCCTCGGCGCCGCTGCCGCCCCGGCGTTCGGCGGCCGCGACCAGTTCGGCGGCCGAGAGACAGCCGAAGTGCAGGTAGGGCGAGAGACGTGACGTGCCGTCGGCGGCGAGGTCGTCGTGGAGGTCCCCGTACTGTTCGAGCGGGTAGGCCTGCCACCGCCGCCGCCCGGCGCTCTCGCCGCCGGGCGGCAGGCCCGGCGAGTCGGGGGCGGCGACCGGGACGGGCTCGCTCGCGATCCCGTCGGGCGTGCGCAGCACCTTCGGCACCCGGTGCAGGGTGCGGCGCGGGGTCTGCTGCCAGGCCCGGAAGTACGGGGTGAAGACGGCGTAGTGGTCCTTGCCCTCGGGGGTCACCGCGCCCGGCACGGCCACGGTCAGGGAACCGTCGTGGACACGCAGCCGCTCGCCGAGCCGCTCGCGCAGGGCCTGCTCGCGACGGTGCGCGAAGCCGCTCACACCGGCGGCGACATGGACCGAGACGGCGTCCACCTCGGCGGCGAGGCGGGCGGTCTCGGCGGCGACGGGGCCGCCGCGCAGCACCAGCCGGCCGCCGAGCGGGCGCAGCGAGGCGTCCAGGTCGGTGAGGCAGTCGGCGAGGAAGGCGGACCGGTTGGGCGGGGCGAAGCCCACGGCGGCGACGGCCGGGTCGAGGACGAACAGCGGCACGACCTCGTCGGCGGCGTCGGCGGCGGCCCGGAGCACGGGGTTGTCGTGCAGGCGCAGGTCCTGGGTGAACAGGGCGATGGAGACGGTCATCAGTGGCGGCCCGGTGGTTGTGGTGACGGTTCCGGAACAGGGTCGGGGTCGGGGGTCGGCGGGGGCGGCGCCCTGGGTGGGCGCCACGGCGAGGCATGTGAGCCTGTCACCCGGCCGGGCACACGGCAGGGCGGCGCGCCGGATGACGGGCCGGTACCGGGCCGTCGTCCGGCGGTTGTTCGGAGCCGGCGACGGTGCGGACGGGTCTGCCGGAACGGCGGCGGTCGTCTCGTCGTCGCGGGCCCCTGCGGGGGCGGGCGCAGCTCGGCCGGGCGGCGTCCGGCCATGACCTCCCCGGGCCGCACCGGCACCGGGGGCCGCCGCCCCCTGTACCGAGCCCGTCGCACGGTGGTCGCCGCAGACGGACCGGCCGGGTGTGTACCGGCCGGTCCGGATCGGCGGATGCGGGGCCGGCGCCCGGGGCGGGCCGGGTCAGGCCAGGGTGAGGAAGAGCTTCTCCAGCTCGGCCTCGCTCATCGGCGGGGCGTCGGTGTCCGCGGCCGCCATGCACTGACGCATGCCGCTGGCCACGATCTTGAACCCGGCCCGGTCCAGGGCCCGTGAGACCGCCGCCAACTGGGTGACGACGTCCTTGCAGTCCCGACCGGCCTCGATCATCGCGATCACTCCGGCCAGCTGGCCCTGCGCCCGGCGGAGGCGGTTCAGGACCGCTCCGACCGCTTCCTCGTCCACCTGCATGTCCGGGCCGCCTTTCATGGTGATGACCAGTCCCCCAGTGTACCCGGCGGGGTATCGCGGCCCTTGCGGCAAAGGACCGGCTCCGGGGCAGGGCCCGGCTCGCCCGACGAGCACGGGCTCACCCGATCAGGTGAAAGCGGAAAAATCGCGTGCGCGGAGAGCGACAGTCAATCTACCTTGAGTCACCCGAACGCACATCCGGGCCGCCCGGCGTCCGGATCGACAGGGAGGACCACTCATGACATCCACGATCCATGGCGCACGTCCCGCCCACCCCGAGAACGCGGACGAGCCGCCGCGCCCGCGCGTGACCGTCCCCGACGGTGGGCCGATCACCGACGCCCGGCGCCCGGTGGCCGCTGAAGGGGCGTCACATATGAGGCAAGTGAGCCATTTCCGCACAACAGCGGGTGAAGTGACCATCCGTGCACGGGGATCCACCTGAACACCTAGGCTGTCCGCCAATAGATCATCAGATCATAGGTGCGGGGAGGCAACGGTGGAGTACGAGACGATGCGGGAGCACGGTGAGCCCTCCGTCCCCGCCGATCTGCACCCCGAGATCCCGCATCCGGCCCGGATGTACGACTACTACCTGGGAGGGAAGGACAACTTCCCCGCCGACCGCGCCGCCGCCGAACGGGCGCTGGCGGCGAACCCCGAGTTCCGGTCCACCGCACGGGCCAACCGGGCCTTTCTGCACCGGGCGGTGCGGACGGCGGCGGCCCTCGGCCTCGACCAGTTCCTTGACATCGGCACCGGCATCCCCACGGCCGGCCATACCCATGAGATCGCGCAGACCGTCAATCCGCGATCGCGGGTCGTCTATGTGGACAACGACCCGATCGTGCTGACTCATGCGCGCGCCCTGATGGCCGGGACGCCCCTCGGCCGGACCGCCGTGCTCCAGGCCGATCTGCGCGACCCGGCCGACGTCCTCGCCGCCACCAAGGCCGAGCACCTGCTCGACTTCGGACGCCCGGTGGCACTGGTCCTCGCCGCCGTACTGCACTTCCTGCGGGACGAGGACCGGCCGTACGAGGTGGTGCACACGCTGCTCGACGCACTGGCACCCGGCAGTTGTCTGATCCTGTCGCACGGCACGGCCGACTTCATCCCCGCCGAGGTCCGCGACCGGGTCACCGGGGTCTACGACAGGTCCACCGCCCCACTGGTCGGCCGCAGCCGGGAGCAGGTCCAGACGTTCCTGGACGGGCTCGAGGTGCTGGACCCCGGAGTCGTCACCGTCCCGCTCTGGCGGCCGGACGGCGCTCCCGGCGAGGGCGCGGAGCGGGTCAGCATGTACGGCGCGCTGGCGCGCAAGGCGTAGGCGGCACGGGCCCCGAGCGGTAGGGGCCTGAGCGGTAGGGGCCCCGAGCGGCGCGCGGCGAGGCCCCGCCGAAGCCGTCGGACAGGCCGTCCAGCCGGTGCACTCCGCACCACCCCAACGCGCCAGCAATCCCCAGCGGGGATCGGGGGGTTAGCCCCATGCCCCGGACCGTCAGCACCGGGATACCGTACTCGAACCGGCTCCACAGGGGGGCCTTCACCAGCGACTTTCTCAGATGTGGGGTAGAGGAATGCGCCAGCAGCGCCGCTACGTCGGAGCCCTCGTGCTCGCCGGGATCACCGTGGGCGGACTCAGCGCCTGTTCACCCGACAAGAACTTCAAGGACGACTCCGCGATCCCGGAGAAGATCACCTCCGTCCGGCTGGACAGCACCACCGGAAGCGTCACCCTGCACGGCCGGGCCGGAGCCGACACGGTCTCCGTCCACCGCTCGGTCGACCACTCCGGCGACAAGCCCGGCACCACCGTCACGGTGGAGAACGGCGCGCTGGTCCTGCACGGCTGCGGACGCCACTGCTCGGTCGGCTACACCGTGGAGCTCCCGGCCGGGCTGCCGATCAGCGGGCAGACCTCGAACGGGGCGATCAGCCTCTCCCAGGTCGGCCAGGTGAACGTGTCCACCACCAATGGCGGCATCACCCTGGACGGCGTGGCCGGCCCGGCCGAGGTGAGGACCACCAACGGCGCGATCAAGGGCACCGGGCTGAACGGCGACCACGTCCAGGCGGAGACCAGCAACGGCCGGATCGACCTCACCCCGGTCAGGGCCCAGGACGTGAAGGCGAAGACCTCCAACGGCGGCATCGCCCTCACCGTCCCGGCCGACGCCTACAAGGTCTCGGCCGACACCGACAACGGCAGCAAGAACATCGGTGTCGGCAACGACCCGAACGGCCGGTACCGGCTCGACCTCCGCACCTCCAACGGGGGCATCACCGTCCGGACCTCCTGACGGCCGGGCCGGGAGCTCACCCGGTCCAGGTCCGCACGTCCAGAAGTGGCGGGTCGAGCGGCCAGGGCGGGGCGGCGGCCGTGGCCGCGAGGCGGAGAGCGCCGAGCAGCGGCGGGCCGTCGGGCCGACGCGGGCGGGCGGCCGGCAGGACGGCTGCCAGGGTGGCCACGGCGGCCCCGCGAACCGATGGTAGGTTGAACAGGCCTCCGGTCAAAGCGATCTGAGGCTCCGTCAGCGCGGCGGCTCCGGCAGCAGCAGCCGCGCTGACGGCGATCTCCTCCCCCGCCCGCCGGACGATCCCGCCCGCGACCGCGCAGCCCGCCTCCGCCGCCATGGCGACCTCCGGGGCGAACGCGGCCAGCAGGGCGGCACGGTCCGGGCGCGGCTGGAGCGCGGCGGGCAGGCCGGTCACCGGGCCGTAGCGGCGTTCCGCCGACTCCAGCAGGGCCGGCGAGCCACCCGCACGGCCGTCGTACGCGCGCAGGGCCGCCTCCAGACCGGCCCGGCCGATCCAGGCGCCGCCGCCGCAGTCGCCGAGCAACTGCCCCCAGCCGTCGGCCCGTCGCCAGCCGGTGTCGGGGTGGAAGCCGATCGCCACCAGGCCGGTGCCCGCGGCCACGGCCACGCCCGGCCGCGCCCCGAGCGCGCCCGCGTAGGCGGAGATCGCGTCGCCGGCCAGGACCAGCCGGCCCGCTCCGGTGGCGCGGGCCAGCGGGGCGGGCAGCTTCGCCGCCAGGTCGCGGCCGAGCAGTGCCATCCCGGTGGCTCCGATGGCAACGGCACTGACGCACCCACCGGTTCGCCCGTCCGCTCGCCCGTCCGCTCGCACCGAGGCGGCCAGCGGGCCGAGGGCGGGGAGCAGCTGGCCGAGCAGGGCGTCCGCGTCGTGGCCGGCGCCGGAGATCCGGGCAGGGCTCGCGAGTTCGACGGTGCGCGCCCGGGACAGGTCGGCGGGCCAGGCGTCGGGGGCGAGGGCGAGCCGGATGCCGGAGCCTCCGACGTCAATGCCGATCACCCAGGAGCCTCCGGCGGCTTCGGCCTGGGCCGATGTCCGGTCCACAGCACTCCTCCCAGTGATGTTGCTCTTCCACATCCCGAGACTTCTGTGCGAGAAGCCTCGACATCCCGACGGGTGTCAACCTCAGGTGTGTCCGAAGTGTGCCATCACCGCCCCGGGAAGGAGACCGCGCCGTACACCGTGCCGCCGCCCTCACCACCCGGGCGCACGCGGACTTCTGCCGCGCCATCACCGCCGCCTGTCACGGCGCCGCGCCTGCCCAGGGTCCGGGCGGCCGGCGGGGACACCGGCATCTGAGGTCCAGTCACCTCTGGGCAGACCGCCGCGCGGAGCCGGGAACGGCCCCGCGCGGCGCGGTGACGGCTTGGTGGCGGCTCAGGAGCGGAGGTCGAAGACCAGGCGGGCCGAGACCTTGCCGGCCAGCACCTCCTCGATGCAGGTGTTGACGTCGTCGAGTTTGCGGGTTTCGCGGATGACGCGGGTGCGGCCGAGGGCGTGCAGGCGGAAGACCTCGGCGAGGTCCTG